>QJWQ01000126.1 GCA_003235325.1 Gammaproteobacteria bacterium
GATTGTCCCCTGAGCCGATGCGGCCGTCAGGGGCAGACCGAAACTGTCATCAAATATCTCCAGATGGCCGGTGGCGGCAATCGTGGCAGTCCACGGATGCATGCCGTGGTCATAAGGGTTCGTTGCGGATTCGGTGGTCTTGTCTTCGATCGGGGGCAGGCCGTCGATCAGTATCGAGGGCAACAGTTCCCGGTCGCCGTCCATCCGGCTGTAGCTGAAAACCACGCGCTCAGCGCTGTGGCAGAACAGGTCAAAGAGCTCCCGGCTGAGCTGCAGTTCCCGCTCGGCGGATGCCCTGGGCATGGCCAGCTTCTGCTGCAACGGCACCGGCAACAGCGGGTGCGGCCGGGTGGGCTGGGGCCACTGGCTGTCGTCGAGGCCAGTGACCCAGAGATGGCTGAACTGCAATCCGGCCGCTTCCAGGGTGCCCAGTATCTGAATCGCGCTGTCCGGGGTTTCCGCCTGAAAGATGGATTCCCGGGCCAACTGCTGCAGTTGCTCCAGTGCGCAGTACAGATCCACCGGATCAGAGGCGATGTCGAGGCTGGCAAGGTTGTCCAACAGCCGGGCGAAATGGCTGAACTGCTGGTATTCCAGGCTGTCCAGGGTCCGTTTCCCCGGCCAGCCCAGTTGTTGCAACTGGGTACTGAAATGATCCCGCCACTGCCGATAATGCTGTTTGCGAAACCGCTGGCGCCGGTCGCTACCGAAGGCCAGCAGCATAGCTGACAGACTGTCGTCACTCATTGGCCTTTCAGGGCCCGTAAAGCCGGCTTCCACCGCCGCCAGACAATCCCGGAATTCGCCGAGACCCAGTTCCAGTTGTCCCTGTTCCCGCAACCGCCACTGGGCTCCGCTGCGCACGGCGGAGGCCGAGCCATCGGCGCCCCAGAACGGGTTATTGAGCAACTGGAGGACATGTTCCAGGGGCAGGTGCTGTCGATTCAGGGCCAACAGTGCCAGCGCTGCAGCCACCAGGGGCGTGTCGGCAAGCGCTGTGCCCGCCGACAGGTTGAAATCCGGTGTCTCGAACGGGCTGTCAGGCAGGATCGAGGCCGGGCACAACTGCTGCTGGAAAACCCGTTCAACCTCCGTGCGCCGATTTGCCAGGTCGGCAATGACGATACCGATACGGGCCTGTGGAAAGGTCGCGACAATGTGCTTGGCCCAACAGGCTGCGGCCTGGATTTCCCCGGCGGCATTATCGGTGGCCCGGACCCGGCACTGCCGGCGGTGAGCGGACAGTGGCAGATGTCCGTGGCTATCGGCTGCAGCGGCGATCAGTGACGAGTGCAAAGGTGTCAGGGTCTGGAAGCCGACGAGAATGATTTCATCGTGGCGGGGCAGGGCCTGCTCGCGAAAGCCCTTGAGGACGACAACGGTGGCCTCGTCCCGGCTGACCAGGCGCCACTGCTGCAGGCTTTGGTCGAAAGCCCGGCCCCAGGATGCCAGCTTTTCCGCTCCCTGATGGTGTTGACCGAGCAGGTCGTTACAGGTCAGGCGCCAGTGATTGACCAGATGCCAGCCCTGTGCCGCAATAGCAATGAAGTTGCCCGGGGAGGCATCCATGGTCAGGGTCTCGTCGTCTTCGAGGACCTGCTGCCACACCAACCGTTCCTGGGCACTGTCCAGCAGGGTGCCGCTCAGTGCCGGGGGATAAGCCCGGTCCTGCAGTGCCAGCCAGCTCTCCGAGACCCAGGTATCCAGCGCCAGCACCGGCAGCGGTTTCCATACCGGTTGCCGGTGTTGGCGGTCCAGGTTCCAGGCCTGGCGGATTTTGCTGGCCAGGCGCTGGTTCGGAGTCAGAATCAGGCAATTGTCAGTGACCCGATCCCGCAGGCGATCAATGGCAAACAGGGGCTGCATCGACGTGATCAGTGAACATTATGATTAGGCCGGCCATCATGGCACAAAGGGCGGTTTCGTCCCAGTAAAACGCAGCAGTGATTACGAGGCTACTCTCGGGGCTGATCGAGGCCCTGTTGCCTCATACAGGTGCCTTTTACAGGTGCCTTGTACCGGTCCCTCATCCCGGGTCGTCAGTGATGCACCGACAGATAGTCAACACGATGGCAGCCAAAGGCCTCCAGCCCGAAAATCAGGCTCTCGGCGTCCGGATTGCTGGCAGTGAGGATGGCGGTGAATCGCGGCAGGCTGGGCAGTGCTGCTGTACCGGCAGGCAACAGGGATTCGACCCGCCGGGCGATGGCTTCGCCGGAATCCATCCAGTGCACCGTCCTGGGCGCGACACGCTGAAACTCCGGCAGCAGCAGGGGGAAATGGGTGCAGGCCAGAACGATGGTGTCAACGGCATCAGTGGCAAAAAAGGGTGCCAGGATCGCTTCCAGTCGGGCGCTATCCGGCGCCGAGCCGCGGAGCTTGCGTTCGGCGATCTCCACCAGTTCGGCACTGCCGACCCTGACCACCGTGCAGTCCGCGGCAAAATCATCGATGAGTTTCTGGGTGTAAAGGCGCTGAACGGTACCCGGTGTGCCCAGCAGGCCGATATGCCGGCTTCTGGAATGCAGGGCCGCCGGCTTGATGGCCGGGACCACACCCACCACCGGTTTGTTGAAGTGGGCGCGAATTCGAGGCAGGACCACGGTGCTGGCGGTGTTGCAGGCGACGACAACAATATCCGGGGCAACCCGATTGATCAGGGCCCTGAGCACGGCGTCGACCCTGACCACCAGGGCTTCCTCGTCCTTGGTGCCGTAGGGAAAGGCCTGGTTATCGAGGGCATAGACCAGATCGCAGCCGGGGGTCTTGCGGCGGATTTCTGCGAGAACGCTGAGGCCACCGATACCGGAATCAAAGACCAGAATTCGGGGTGGATGGTTTCCGGATGGAAGGATATTGTCGCCGCTGTTCATGGCTGCGGATATTACACCAATGTGGCGTCGTCGATCCCGCCAATCTGATGGTGCTCTGGCCCCGTGGTCGCAACCCGCCCGGCACACCGGCGACACCGATAACCGCCTGTTAACTCTGCTAGAATGCGCGCCATGAATTTTGTCATCGATCAACTGCAGATACAGATATTCCTGGGGGGCCTGGCCCTGGGCGCCCTGCTGGTGGGGTTGGTGATGAAGCTGCGTCACGATCGCGACCGCTCGATGTTGCGATCCACGCTGGAGCATTCCCAGACCGATCTGGAGCGCTTTCAGTTCGAGGCTCGCCGGGCCCAGGCCGACGCGGCAAGCCTGACCCGGGAAAACGCCTCCCTGGCGGCCACCCTGGACAGCGAGCGTCATCGCTTCCGCGAACAGCTGGCTCTGCTGCAAAAAGCCCGGGATGACTTGACCCGGGAATTCGAAAACCTGGCCAATCGCATTTTTGAGGAAAAACAGGCGAATTTTAACCGCCAGAGCAAGCTGGCCATGGATGCCACCGTCGATCCCCTGCGCCGGGACATCCTCGACTTCCGCAGGAAAGTGGAGGATGTCTACGAAAAGGAGAACGCCGAACGCAACCGGCTGGCTGGCCAGGTGATTGAATTGCAGAAACAGGCGCAGCGCATTGGTCAGGATGCGCTGCACCTGGCCAATGCCCTGAAGGGTGGCAGCAAGATCCAGGGAAACTGGGGCGAGGTGGTGCTGGAGCGGATCCTGGAAGAGTCCGGCCTGCGCAAGGGCCGGGAATACGAGACCCAGGTGAACCTGCGCAGTGACAACGGCGATCGCCGCAATCCCGATGTGATCGTACACCTGCCGGACAACCGGGATATTGTCATCGACGCCAAGGTGTCCCTGACGGATTACGAACGCTACTCCCGAGCCGAAAACGAGGACCATCGCCAGTCTTGTCTCAAGGCCCACCTGGCCTCCCTGCGCGGCCATGTCAGTGGTCTCAGTCGCAAGGCCTACGAACAGCTTGAAGGTATCAATACCCTGGATTTTGTCCTTATCTTCCTGCCGGTGGAATCCGCCTTCACGCTGGCCATGGAACATGACCAGACCCTGTTCAGGGATGCCTACGACCGGGGCATCATCCTGGTCAGCCCCAGCACCCTGCTGGCGACCCTGCGCACCGTAAACAATATCTGGCGCTTTGATGACCAGAACCGCAATGCCCGGAAAATTGCCGCCCAGGCCGGTGCCATTCATGACCAGTTTGTTCTGGTGGCGGAATCCCTGGAGGATGTCGGCCGACAATTAGATAAAAGCCACGAGGCCTGGCAGTTGACCCGCCAGCGCCTGGTGTCCGGCCGCGGCAACCTGGTCCGGCGCCTGGAAGACCTGAAGGCTATGGGCGCCAGGACCCGGCGCAGCATACCCGAGGACCTGAGGGTGGCGGCGCTGGAACTGGAGGACTGTGATCCCGGGGAAATGGTTGATGTCGGCAGCGACAGTGACGGCGACGTGGTAAAACTGCAGGCAACAAGAGACGGAGTGACCAAGTGACGACTGCGATTTACGGGCTGGGGGGATTGATCATATTTGCCCTGGGGATCTATGCCGGCTACCTGCACTGGCAGCTCTGGCGGCAGCGCCGGCAGCAGAAGCCGAAGGACAGTAACCCCGGTGCCAGCTCCGGGGCCAGCTCCGGGAACAGTGACACTGAAGTGTCGGCAGCGGCAATGGAATGGCATCCGCCGGTAAATTCCAGAAGCCAACTGGTGTCCCGGAAAAAAAGTATCTATCTGCTGTCAGAAGCGATTCTCGACGAAAAGATGACCCACACCGAGGGCTGTATCCGTATCTGTGCCATTGCCAACTGCCTGGACGACAGCGGCCAGTTTCGCCGGGATTTCAGCGTCCTGTTTGACGTCGCCGAGGCGACTGCCCACATTCCCATTTTGCAGGACTGGCAGGCGCTGGAAAAAGCCGAGAAAAAGGCTTTCAATGACGAGCGCAGGGGCATTGAAGGCAAATATGCCGACGCCGTGATCGAGGCGGCGCAGCGGATAAGGAACCGGTATCGAAAGCTGCTGAGCGACGGCTGAAGTTTATTTCGGCGTTCCGTTCTCAGGCCGAAAAAAGACCGTAGCCCCAGTGGCGGACTCGCTTTCCAATGAAGGGGGGAGGCTGGGATCTGCGGGCTGTCACCGCCCGGACGGATGTTTAATCAGGAGCACGCCACACTCGGTGTGGTGGCTCCAGGGAAACTGGTCAAACAGCGCCAAGCGGGCAATATCGTGACTGGCGGACAGGCTCTCCAGGTTCTGTCTCAGCGTGTTCGGGTTGCAGGAGATATAGAGAATCCGCTCGAAGTCGCGCACCAGGTCCAGGGTGGCCGGGTCAAGGCCAGCCCTGGGCGGATCGACAAACACGGTTGAAAAGCGAAATCTGTCCAGGTCAATGTTCCGCAACCGGCGAAACGGCCGAATTCTGGCCAGAGCCTCGGTGACTTCCTCGCTGGACAACCGAACAATGTCAACGTTGTCGGTGGCGTTGGTGTCGAGATTGATCCTGGCGACGTCCACGGAAATTTTCGACAGTTCGGTGGCCAGTACCCGGTTGAAATTCCGGGCCAGCACCAGGGTGAAATTGCCATTGCCGCAGTACAGTTCCAGCAGGTCGCCAACCGCATCCCGCGTGCAGTCCGAAGCCCAGGCCAGCATTTTTTCATTGACCCCGGCATTGGGCTGACTGAAGCCGGTTTCCATCTGCCGGTACCTGTAGTCGCAACCGTCGACGGTCAGTTTTTCGTCTACATAATCCCGCTCCACCACCAGTTTTTGGCGGCGACTGCGACCGATCAGGTCGACGGCCGCGCCGGTTTGCCGCTGAAGGTCCTGCCGCACTAACTGCGCCGCCGAAGTCCAGCTCTGGTCCAGGGCCCTGTGGTAGATGAGGGTGACCAGGGCCTCGCCGGACAGGGTGGTGAGGAATTCCACGGCATAGAGTCGCTGCCGTAAAACCGGTTGCCGGTGAACGGCAGCCAGCAGCGCTGGCATCAACGCCAGCATCAGTCTGGAGCCGATGGCAAAGTTATCGATAGGCTGTGGTTTTCGCTGCCCCGGTGGCGTCATGGCGTAATGGGACCGGTCGCCTTCGTGCCAGATACGGAACTCGGCCCGCATCCTGAAATGCAGGGGCTCTGAACGGAATACCTCCGGTAACGGTGTTTGCAGACCGGCGAACTGTTGCCGAAACAGGGCAAGCTTTTGTTGCAACTGCTGGTCGTACCACGCCGGATCCGGTGCATTCCATGGCGGGGTGACGGTAGTCTCCGGGGTTGAAACCGGAAAGGTGTCGGGCGGCGGTGTCGAGGGCAAGGGCAGTCCTGCTCGGTGGCACGAAGGCCGGCATTATATCCCGGTTGTTCAAGCCATTGCCCCCGCGGCAGCAGAGCCTGCTCGATCCGGGGTGTTGCCGTTGCTGACCGGTTGCCGGCTGTGGCGGTGGCAGCGGAAATATTGCCGACACCGGCCGCGTCCTGATGTTAGAATTCTGGCCCTCGCCTTGTGGCACCCGCCGGGTCCGAAGGCTTTATCCAGTAGCTCCCGCTCGAAGAGGCTGTTGGCATCAGGACGTTTTCATGGCAATTTTTTCGACTGTTGCTGTCCGATATTCGGCAGCCGGAGCGGGTATAAATAAATAGTACGGGTATCAATCAATGAGCGATAACGGCGAGCGCAAATATTCTTCCCTGGTTGTCGATGGCGTTGAACACGCGCCCAGCCGGGCTATGCTGAGAGCGGTGGGTTTCACCGACGAGGACTTCCGCAAGCCCCAGGTGGGTGTGGCTTCGACCTGGAGCATGGTGACGCCCTGCAACATGCACATCAACAAGCTGGCGGAGGATGCCGAGTCTGGCGTCAATGCCGCCGGCGGCAAGGCGGTGATCTTCAATACCATCACTGTGTCCGATGGCATTTCCATGGGCACGCCGGGCATGCGCTATTCCCTGGTGTCCCGTGAAGTGATCGCCGATTCCATCGAGACCGTCACTGCCGCCGAGGGTTTTGACGGCCTGGTCACCATCGGTGGCTGCGACAAGAATATGCCCGGCTGTGTCATGGCCATGACCCGGCTCAACCGCCCCTCGGTTTTTGTCTACGGCGGCACCATCCGGCCCGGCCAGGAGCGCCGGGATATCGTTTCCGTGTTCGAGGCGGTGGGCGGCCATGCGCAGGGTCGGGTCTCCGATATCGAACTGCTGGATGTGGAAAAAACCGCCATTCCCGGCCCGGGTTCCTGCGGTGGCATGTACACTGCCAACACCATGGCCTCGGCCATCGAGGCGCTGGGGTTGAGCCTGCCCAACAGTTCGGCCCAGGATGCGGTTTCCAGCAGCAAGGAAGAGGATAGCCGCAGGGCAGGGGAAGCGGTGCTGAACCTGATTCGACAGGACATCAAGCCTTCGGACATCCTCAGCAGAAAAGCCTTTGAAAACGCCATCGCCGTGGTCATCGCCCTCGGTGGTTCCACCAATGCCGTTTTGCACCTGTTGGCCATCGCGCACAGCGCCGGTGTCGACCTGCACCTGGACGACTTTACCCGCATCGGCCGGCGGGTGCCGGTACTGGCCGATCTCAAACCCAGCGGCAATTTTCTGATGTCTGAACTGATTGCCATCGGCGGCATTCAACCGCTGATGAAGACCCTGCTGGAGGCCGGCCTGCTGCACGGTGACTGTCTGACAGTTACCGGCAAAACCCTGGCGGAAAACCTGGCTTCGGTCGAACCCTACCCGGCGGGGCAGTTGGTGGTCCGGCCCCTGGACAACCCGATCAAGCCCGACAGCCATCTGGTGGTGCTGTACGGCAATCTGGCACCCACCGGCGCCGTGGCAAAAATTACCGGCAAGGAGGGGTTGCGCTTCAGCGGCAACGCCCGGGTCTACGCCGGCGAGGAGGCTGCCATGGCCGCGATTCTCAACGGCGCGGTAACCGCAGGGGACGTGGTGGTGATCCGCTACGAGGGACCCAAGGGTGGCCCGGGAATGCGGGAGATGCTGAGTCCGACCTCGGCCATCATGGGCAAGGGGCTGGGCAAGGATGTGGCCCTGATTACCGACGGCCGATTTTCCGGCGGCAGTCACGGTTTCGTTGTCGGCCATATTACCCCGGAAGCCGCGGTGGGCGGCCCGCTGGCCTTCGTCGAAGACGGCGACCGCATCACCATCGATGCCGAGAATTGTGAAATCAGGCTGGAGATCCCGGAACAGGAATTGAAGCGGCGGGAACTGCACTGGCAGGCACCGGCGGCGCCGGTTCGGGGCACGTTGGCCAAGTATGCCAGGCTGGTCAGCTCTGCCTCCGAAGGTGCGGTCACTGACAAATACCTTTAACGCCTTCGGATTGCCGGATTACCGAATAGAGGGGCAGGTGACGGCATCGGCTCATTGGCGCCTCGATACTGCCTGAACGCCAAAATCGCTAAAAAGGGCCCCGGGGTGTTTGACTATCCCCGGGGCTTTTGCTGAAGTGACGTGGTGGTTGAACAGGCAGCCGCTACTGTCCTTGGATGAACCGACGTTGGAATTAATAATGAAAAATTACTCGACATCCTTTTTGGTACTGCACTTGCTCCCGCTCCTGCTGCTGGTTTCCGAAGCGGCAAATGCCGGCATTGTGCAACTGTTCAAGGATGAGCAGGGCAGAACCAACTGGCAGTACGTGGCCAACTGGTCCAGCGGTATCCTGATCCTGTTGCTGTCCATCAGCGCCATCATTCTGTTTTTCAGCCGGCGCCAGACGCAAAAATCCAATGCTGCCCTCAAGGCCATTCGCAGCCAACTCGAGCAGCGGGTTCAGGAGCGCACCGCGACCCTGGATGAATCCAACCGCCTGTTGAAGGAAGCCAACCAACTGCTGGAAGGCGAAATTGCCCTGCACAAGAAGACTGCTGAACGCCTGCAGTCGTCCGAGGCCTATATCAAGAATGTCCTGGAGTCGATGCCGCTGATACTGATCGGACTCAACAAGGACCGGGAGATTACCCAGTGGAACAAATATGCGGAAAGGATCACCGGCGTGTCCGCAAAAAATGCCCTGGGCATGAACCTCTGGAAAGCCTACCCCACCATTACCGTGTTGCCCCGGCAAGTGAACCAGGCCCTGGAAAACAAACAGACAGTGACCATCGAGCACAGCCAGCGGGGTCAGTACCATTTCGATATTGTTATCTACCCCCTGAGCGGCCAGAGTGAGACCGGTGTGGTCATCCTTATCGATGATGTCACTGAAAAAATCCTGGCGGAAAACATGCTGATCCAGCGGGACAAGATGTCGTCAATGGGGGAACTGGCGTCCACCATGGCCCAGGATATCAATGTGCCCCTGGAAGCCATGCTGGCGGACGTCAAGACTGCACTGGAGCACCTGCCCGGAGAAACAGACAAGACGTCGGGAACCAGTGCCGCGCCAGCAAATGGCGCCGGTATCGAAAAGCTGTTGACCGGTGCCGTCGAGGAAGGCCAGAAGGCAGCGGCCATTATCAACAACCTGCTCAGTTTTGCCGCCAGCAGTGCCGACAAGAAGCGCATGGCCGATATACCGGAGATAATGGATCACAGCCTGGACCTGGCCCGGGACACCCTGTCGGTACCCGGCAAGCTTCGGTTCAGGGATATTGCCATCAGCAAGAAATACGAAGACGACCTGCCCAAGATTCCCTGCTACATATCCGAGTTGCAGCAGGTTTTTCTGAGTCTGTTTCGCCACGCCTGTTATGCCCTGGCGGCTGCGACCAATACCTCGGAGAATACCTCGGAGCCGATAATTGATATTGAAATCTTTGTCTCCTACGGCGCCCTTTGGATCAAGGTCCACCACAATGGTGTCGGCCTGAGCCCCGAGGAACAGCAGGCGATTTTCGAACCGTTCTTCAGCAGTAAACCGGCGGATAACCAGTACGAAGCCGCCAAGCGCCTGTCATTCTCCCACTTCATCATTACCGAGCACCACCAGGGACAGATGGCGGTAACCTCGGATGTCAATCTTGGTACCACTTTCCATATCCAGATTCAGGTTAATTGATTCCCGGCGGCCAGACCGTCCCGGTTGCCGCCAATACAGGGTGAGGTGGTGACCAGCCGGCGCTGCATCATCATCGGCGGCGGCCACGCCGCCGCACAACTGTCGGTCAGCCTGCGGAAACAGGGCTGGTCCGGTGATATTCTGGTGCTGGCGGCGGAACCGCTGTTACCTTACCAGCGGCCACCCCTGTCCAAGGATTACCTCAAGGGCGTGAGGCCCAGGGATCAGTTGCCGATTCGTCAACAAGCGGTATATGACAGTCTCGCTGTCAGATTTCGCCTTGGCGCCAGGGCAACGGCAATCGACGCCGCCGACAGGACCGTCACCCTGGAAAACGGTGAGACTCTGGCCTACGACAGGCTGGCGCTGGCCACCGGTTCGAGTGTGCGCCGGCTTCAGGTTCCCGGTGTCGAACTCGAGGGCATCCACTACCTGAGAACCCTGGCGGACGTCGACGCTATCCTCCCCGGGGTTGCGACCGGGAAGCGGGCGGTCATTGTCGGCGGTGGCTACATCGGCCTGGAAACGGCGGCTTCACTGCGTGCCCTCGGCATGGAAGTGCGTATCATCGAAGCCCTGCCCGTCATCCTGCAGCGGGTCACCGCCCCGGAGGTGTCTGATTTTTTTCTGCGGCTGCACCGGGAACAGGGCGTCCGTATCAGTACTGGCGCCGGTGTCCGGGCCTTTGCCGGTGAAAGCCGGGTATCGTCTGTTATTTGTGACGACGGCCGTCAATATCCGGCGGACCTGGTGGTCATTGGTATCGGTGTCGTTCCGCAAACAGACCTTGCCGAGGCTGCCGGACTGGTCGTCGACGACGGTGTGGTTGTCGACAACCAGTGCCGTAGCAGCAATCCGGATATCGTCGCTGCCGGTGACTGTACGGCGTTTACCAGCGAGCGCTATGGCGGTTTGATTCACCTGGAGTCGGTACAAAATGCAGTCGAACAGGCGACGGTTGCCGCCGCTACTCTGTGCGGCATCGAGAGCTCTTATACTGCCATTCCCTGGTTCTGGTCCGATCAGTACGATGTCAAATTGCAGATTGCCGGCCTGTCCAGGGGATACGACCGGATAGTCATACGCGGTGACCGCAACCGGGGCAGGCAGTTCGCCGTTTTTTACCTGAAACAAAAACGCCTGGTTGCCGTTGATGCGGTGAATTCACCCCAGGCTTACATGATCGGTAAGCGCCTGATTGCGGCCGCCCCGGCCCTGGACCCGGTTGCACTCGCCGATACCTCAGTGGATCTCAGGACCCTGTAATCGATGCCCCGACTTCCGGCTACCGCCGTGGCAATTGATTAGAGGGGCGATTCTGCTAGAGTGACGGCTTTTCAAGTCACCAACTTCGGAGTTACAGCTGATGGAACTTCCAGCAATTGGCGAAGCCGCCCCGACATTTACCCTGGTTAATCAAAGAAATGAACCTGTCAAGCTGGAGGACTTCAGGGGCAAGAAAAATGTGGTTCTGTATTTCTATCCCAAGGCGATGACACCCGGCTGCAAGGTGCAGGCCTGTGGTCTCCGCGACCGCAAATCGTCCCTGGAAAAACTGGACACGGTGGTTCTCGGCGTCAGCCCCGATCCGGTCGCCAGGCTGGTCAAATTCGAGGCCAAGGAACATCTCAACTTTGATCTGCTCTCCGACGAGGACCATGCCGTGGCGGATCTGTATGGCGTCTGGGGACCAAAAAAATTCATGGGCCGGGAATTCGACGGTATCCATCGAATCACCTTTATCATCGACAAAAAAGGCCTGCTCAGGCACATCATTGAAAAGGTCAATACCAAGACCCACCATGACCAGGTCGAGTCCTGGATCAAGTCCGGTTTATAGGATCGACAAATTCCCGCCCCGGGTTGTGCCGGTACCTGTTTTTGATGTCGCGGCCCGCAGTCAATAAAGTTGTTCCGTACCGCCGAACCCGGTAAAGTGCGCCCTTTCATTTTTCACGAGAACATTGATGAATACCACGGCTTTTACCCTGGCGGCAGCAGCACCGGCGCCCCAAACCAATCCCCTGATTACCCTGGTGATGTTTGGCGGGCTGTTCGCCTTCATGTATTTCCTGATTATCCGTCCCCAGCGCAAGCGAACAAAGGAGCATGCGGAACTGGTCAATAGTCTCGGCAAGGGCGATGAAGTGGTAATGACCAGCGGTATGCTGGGCAAGGTCACCAAGCTTGACGGCGATTACCTGGAGATCGAGGTGGCCGACAATGTGCTGCTCAAATTCCAGCGGGCCGCGGTGCACGCTGTCCTGCCCAAGGGCACCATCAAATCCATCTGATCAAACAGGGGTCGCCTTTGCGGCCCTTGCGACCCTGTAACCGCTGACTGATATCCCGGCAGGTCAACGTGGTGGCACTTGTTTTCCCTCCAAAACTCGATCTGGCTCGAACACCGACGCCGCTGCAGCGGCTGGATCGCCTGAGCCGGGAGCTGGGTGGACCCACCATCTGGGTCAAGCGGGATGACCTGACCGAGTGCGCCGCCAGCGGCAACAAGATCCGCAAGCTGGAATTTACCCTGGCCAGAGCCCTTGAAGCCGGTAGTGACACCCTGATTACCTGCGGTGGAATGCAGTCCAATCACTGCCGGGCGACAGCGCTTCTCGGCGCCCGACTGGGCTTGAAAGTACACCTGGTGCTGCGCCAGGAAGGTCCCCGGCCGGAGACACCGGACGGCAATCTGTTCCTGGATATCCTGTCGGGTGCCAGCCTGTCCGTCTACCCCCGGGACCAGTACCAGCGTCAATTACCGGAACTGTTGCAGCAGTGGCTCGACCACTACCGGCAGCAGGGCCGTCGAGTATGGCTGATCCCCACCGGCGCCAGCGATGCCACCGGCGTCTGGGGTTATATCGGTTGCGCCCGGGAGCTGAAGCAGGATTTTGCCGCGGCCGGCATCAGGCCGGGGGCAATTGTTCACGCCACCGGTTCCGGCGGCACCCAGGCCGGTCTCACCGCCGGGACCGCCGCCTTTGACCTGGACTGCCCGGTATGGGGTATGGCGGTCTGTGACAGCGCCGATTATTTCCGCCATAAGGTTCACTCTGACCTGCGCGACTGGCGTGCCCTGTACGATGTCGACCTGGATACGGACTCTCTGGCGGTCAATGTCAACGATAGCCATATCGGGCCGGGCTACGCCGTGGCCACGGAAAAGGTTTTTCAGTGCATTCGTCAGGTCGCGGCCACTGAAGGGCTGATGCTGGATCCGGTCTACAGCGCCAAGGCCTTTCAGGGCATGATCGAGGAAGTCAAAACCGGGCGGTTTCGGGATATGGACGACCTGGTCTTTATTCACACCGGCGGTCTGTTCGGTCTTTTTTCACAGCGACACAATCTGGGCCTGTCGGACCGATGATCCGGATTTTGCCAGGGACGCAGTTAGGTAGCCGCAATCTTCAGCTTGCGGAAAATGAGGTGTCAGGATGTTTGCAGAATTGATTTCCACGATTAACGGCTTTATCTGGGGGCCGGTCATGCTGGTGCTGATTCTCGGTACCGGCCTCTACCTGATGATCGGTCTCGGCGCCATGCCGTTGCGGCGTCTGGGTTACGGATTCCGCCAGCTGTTTGCCGGTCGCACCGGTTCCGGCGCCGGTGACATCAGCCCGTTCAATGCCCTGATGACCTCGCTGTCGGCGACCATCGGTACCGGCAACATTGTCGGCGTCGCCACCGCGGTCAGCATCGGCGGTCCGGGGGCGATGTTCTGGATGTGGTGTACCGCCCTGGTGGGCATGGCCACCAAGTACAGTGAGGCGGTACTGGCGGTGGAATTTCGTGAAACCGACGAGATGGGCAGAAAAGTCGGCGGCCCCATGTACTTTATTCGCAACGGTCTCGGCCGTCGCTGGCAGTGGCTGGGGTTTCTATTCGCCGTGTTCGGCGCCTTTGCCGGATTCGGCATCGGCAACTCGGTGCAGGCCAATTCAGTGGCGGATGCCCTGCATGCCGCCTTTGCCATCCCGGAGTGGGTCACCGGCTCGGTTCTGGCGGTACTGGTGGCGCTGGTACTGCTCGGCGGCATTCAGCGTATCGCCCAGGTGGCGGGCAAGCTGGTGCCCTTCATGGCCATAACCTACCTTCTGGTTACCGGTCTGATCCTGCTGGTGCACTTTTCCGCCATACCCTCGGCCCTGGTGCTCATCGTCAAGAGCGCCTTTACTCCCGTTGCTGCCGGAGGCGGTTTTGCCGGTGCCTCGATCATGCTGGCGATGCAGATGGGTGTCGCCCGGGGGATATTTTCCAATGAAGCCGGTCTCGGCAGCGCACCCATCGCCCACGCGGCGGCGGAAACCAACAGTCCTGTTCGACAGGGCACGATTGCCATGCTCGGCACCTTTATCGATACCATTATCCTCTGCACCATGACCGGACTGGTGCTGGTGGTGACCGATTCCTGGGGTTCCGGGTTGCGGGGAGCGGAATTGACGGCCACCGCATTCAGCGATGTGCTGCCCTATGGCGACAAGGTGGTTGCCGTTTGCCTGACACTGTTTGCCTTTACCACCATTCTCGGCTGGAGTTACTACGGCGAGCGCTGTTCCGAATTCCTGCTGGGGGTCAGGGTTATACAGCCGTTCAGATTGCTCTGGGTGCTGGCAGTCTTTGCCGGTGCCATCGTCCACCTGGGCCTTGTCTGGGATATTGCCGATACCCTTAACGGCATGATGGCCGTGCCCAACCTGATCGGTCTGTTACTGCTGAGTCCGGTGGTATTTGCCCTGACGAAAAAATATTTCGCCAACCTGTCGTGAAGAAAAATTTGGACCGGCTATCCATGGAATTGAAAAATAAATGCGGTTATCCTTGCCAACGACGTAATTTCAACCGACGAAGCGTCTTCCGCTGTGCCGCCTGAATAATCAAAACATTAATAGCAGGAATTCCCCGATGACCGATAAAACGCTGATTCAGAATCTGTTTCCCGCTCAGGAAAGTATTCCCGAGGCCTATCGTTTACCCGAGTACATTGAGCAGAGAGAATACCTGGTCGATGGCAAATTGATTGACTGGGAGGGAGACCTCAACCCGATCAAAAGTCCGGTCTGCATCAAATCGCCCCAGGGGCTGACCCAGGCGGTCATCGGCAGTACGCCACTGATGGATGAAACTGCGGCGCTGTCTGCCCTCGACGCGGCAGTCAGGGCCTACGATACCGGCAGGGGCGAGTGGCCCACCAGTTCGGTAGCCGAGCGCATCCAGTGCGTCGAGAGTTTTCTTGGCCGCATGCGCCAGCAGCGAACCGCCGTGGTCAATCTGCTGATGTGGGAAATCGGCAAGAATCTGAAGGACTCCGAGAAGGAATTCGACCGCACCTGTGACTATATCGTCGATACCATCAATGCCCTGAAGGAACTGGATCGTCGCTCCAGCCGCTTTGTCGTCGAACAGGGCACTATCGGCCAGGTGCGGCGGGTGCCATTTGGGGTCAGTCTCTGCATGGGGCCCTACAACTACCCCCTGAATGAAACCTTCACCACCCTGATTCCGGCACTGATCATGGGCAATACGGTGGTTTTCAAACCGGCAAAATTCGGCGTGTTACTGATCAGGCCCTTGCTGGAAGCGTTCCGGGACAGCTTTCCTCCGGGTGTGATCAATGTTATCTACGGTCGAGGCCGGGAAACCGTCGGCGCTCTTATGGAGACCGGCAAGATCGATGTCTTTGCCTTTATAGGCACCAATAAGGGCGCCAGCGACCTCAAGCGCTTGCATCCGAAGCCCCACCGGCTGCGGGGGATTCTGGGTCTCGATGCCAAGAATCCAGGCATCATCCTCAAGGATGTCGACATGGACAATGCCGTCTCCGAGTGTGTGACAGGTTCGCTGTCTTTTAACGGCCAGCGCTGCACCGCTCTCAAAATCATCTTTGTGCACCAGTCGGTGGCCGATGATTTCCTGAAAAAATTCAATGCCGCTGTATCCAGGCTGAAGCCGGGTATGCCCTGGGAACCGGGTGTGGCCCTGACGCCGCTGCCGGAACCCGGCAAGACCGAATTTCTCAACAAGTTGGTGGCGGATGCCCGCCAGCACGGCGCCGAAGTGGTCAACGAACTCGGTGGTGAAACCAACGAGACTTTCTTTTTCCCGGCCGTCCTGTACCCGGTGAACAGCAGTATGCGGGTCTACAATGAGGAGCAGTTCGGACCGGTGATACCGGTGGTGCCCTACACCGATATCGGGGAAGTTATCGACTACGTGATTGAATCCAATTTTGGCCAGCAACTCAGTATCTTTGGCGACAATTCCGCCGACGTCGGTATGCTGATCGATTCCTTCTGCAACCAGGTGGGGCGTATCAATCTCAATGCCCAGTGCCAGCGGGGTCCCGATACTTTCCCCTTCAACGGCAGAAAGGATTCCGCAGCCGGAACCCTTTCCATTGAAGATGCCCTGCTGCAGTTCTCCATTCGCACCCTGGTGGCTGCCAAGCATAACGAGGACAGCAAGGCCATGATTACCAGGATTATTGCCAACCGGGAATCCAGCTACCTGTCCACCGATTTTATATTCTGATCGGCCCGGTACCGACTGTCCGTCAGGGAAAATTTTCTGGCGGACAGGTCCGGTAACTTCCACCAAAAAATTTTTCCATCCGCCTGTCTCGTTCAGCGTCTTTCCGGCACTTTTTACTTATTTATAGCCGTTGAATCAGCCAAACCTGTTCAGCACGTCGAGCACCTGTCCGTGATAACCACTGCCAAACAGGTTCAGGTGGTTGAGCAGATGGTAGAGGTTGTAAAGTGGCAATCGCTGCCGCCATCCCGGGGTCAAAGGCCGGACCTCCTCGTAGGCCCGGTAGAAGCTCTGGTCAAAACCGCCGAACAGGGCTGTCATTGCCAGTTCCGCTTCAGCCCATCCGTAGTGACATGCCGGGTCGATCAGCACCGGTTTGCCACCGCGGTCGCAGAGCAGATTCCCGGACCAGAGGTCTCCGTGAATCAGAGAGGGCGGCTGTTCGGGTACCAGTTCCGGCAGTCGCAAGGCCAGATTCTCACAGCGTTTAAGGCTGGCGCTGTCCAGGAGGTTCCGGGTCCGTGCCAGCCGCGCCTGGTAAAGTAACCGCTGTTCGGCAAAGAAGGCAAAACCGTCAACCTTGGCCGGATTCGGTTGTGGCGTCAGGCCGCAGTAATTGTCCATGTCAAAGCCAAAATGTCCGGCACTGTGCTCGTGCATTCGCGCCAGGTCGTGGCCAAGTTGCTGCCAGAACGCTGCCGATCTCGTTCCGGTGGCGATGTAATCAAGCAACAGGGCATTGCTCCACTCGGCAATTACGGCGGGTGTTGACAGGGTTTGGCTGCCGGCGATTTTTCGCAATCCCGCGGCTTCAGCAGCAAACAGGTTCGGTGGCGCATGGGCATTGTATTTAAGGACCCAGTGCCGGCCATCGGCAAAGCCCAACTGCCAGGTTCGACTGATATCGCCACCGGGCAGGACCCGGCAGGTGGCGATCGGCCGGCCAATGTGCTGTTCAACGGTGTCGCGAAGTGGTGCGGGCAGGCTCATGGGGTCCCAGTTATTCCGGTCGGAGCTCAATCGCCATTATTTCAGTTGTCGCCCCTGAATCACCAGAGCAATGCCGCCGAGAATGGCAATGCTGCTGATGACCAGCCTCGGGGGCATGGGTTCCGATAGCAGCAGTATACCGGCGATGGCGGCAATAACCGGCACTGACAACTGTACAGATGCCGCTTTAACCGGGGAAAGAAATGGCAGAACCCGATACCAGAGGACATAGGCCAGGGAGGAGGCGAGAGCGCCGGAAACGAGGGCCAGGGCGACGCCGTGGCCGCTGAACCTTTCCGGCAGTCCGGTCAAAATGCTGGCCAGCCCGGCCAGCAGTGCAGCGCCGACAAAGTTGCCGGTAGTCGCTGCGACGGGATCTCTCGCCGGGTTGTTGGTGCCTGCTTTCTGGGTTGAACCCATCAGGGAGTAAACCCCCCAGGCAATACCGGCGACGGCCATCAACAGCGCCGCCGTCAGGGGTGGCACGGAAACGCCGGGCAACAGTAAAAATACCAGTCCGGCCAGGGCGATCGATAACCCGATCCAGGCGAGCATCGCCGGCCGCTCACCTCTGACCAGACCGCCGAGGATCATGGTGGTCTGAACCAGGCAAAACAGGATCAGGGCGCCGGTGCCCGCACTCAAACGGGTATAGGCCAGGGAGAAGCAGATGGCATAGAGGAACAGGGACAGGGCGGGGACAGGACGAATTTCCTGACGATAAAATCCGCGCTGCCTCCAGGCCTGAAGCGCTAACAGCATCAAGGCACCGCTGATCAGGCGAAGACCGGTAAAGGATACCGGGTCAATCAGGCTTGGGCCCAGGGCCATGCGGCACAGTATGGAGTTTGCGGCAAAAGCGGTCATGACCACAGCGGTAAGCAGATAGGTGTGCACAACAACTCCGGGCGGTAGCAACAGCGCCATCATAGCCGGTTGCCGCTGTTGGTGCCGTTGCATCTTTGCCGGGAGTTGTCGCCGGGATTTTTTGCTGCAATAGCTGTCCGGAAAGTGGCAGAGGTGGTATCGACCCTGGGCATTGCGTGATAATGATTGCCGAACATTTATGGAAGGGCCCAATGTCCAGCAACTTCGGCGACAAACTGGTCATCGCCATTACTTCCAGTGTCCTCTTTGACCTGACCGAAAGTGACCGGGTTTACCGGGAACAGGGGCTTGCGGCTTACGCCAAGCACCAGATCGAGCGGGAAAACGAGATACTGGAGCCAGGCGAAGCCTTTCCCCTGGTGGAGAAGCTGCTGCGTATCAATGAAAATCTCGGTGGCGATCCCCGGGTGGAGGTGATCCTGCTGTCGCGCAATTCCGCCGATACCGGTCTCAGGGTGTTCAATTCCATCGAGCACTACAAGCTCAATATCACCCGGGCGGCGTTTTCCGGTGGTGAGAGCCCCTACCGTTATGTTTCCGCCTTTGGTTGCCACCTGTTCCTTTCCAGTCACGGTGACGACGTCCGCTCCGCCCTGGCCAACGGCGTCGCCGCTGCCACTCTGCTGCCATCCAGCAAGGCCAGGCGAGATGACGATGAACTGCGATTTGCCTTTGATGGCGACGCCGTTATTTTTTCCGATGAGTCCGAAAAGATCTTTAAGCAGCAGGGTTTGAAAGCCTTTACAGAAAATGAGAAAGCCTCAGCCAGAACGCCCATGACGGCCGGGCCCTTTAAAAATTTTCTCGGCGCCCTGCACAGCCTGCAGGCGGAATTCGAAGCCAGCCATTGCCCCATCCGAACGGCACTGGTAACCGCCAGATCGGCGCCGGCCCACGAAAGGGTGGTGATGACCCTGCGGGAGTGGAAAATCCGTATCGATGAATCCCTGTTCCTCGGCGGCCTGGAGAAAGGCGAATTTCTGCGCGCCTATGGCGCCGATGTCTTTTTCGATGACCAGCAGCGCCACTGTGCCTCCGCCAGTTCCCATGTGTCCACGGGTCATGTGCCCCATGGCATCGCCAACGAGTGATGGGGCAGGAGGGAATTCCGTTACGCTGATACGTTCGTTGTTGAGTCCCGGGTCGGAAGCGGAGCGAATGCTTCCTGAGTATTTTTTCTTCACCAGTGCGCAGTTGTCGCTCGAAATCTCCGGCGAGTGACTGCTTAAATGACATATTCCCATTCCCATCAGCCCATAAAAAGCGTACGAGGAGCGCCATGAAAATTCCAAAGCGAATCCAGCCCCTGGTCGACGATGGTCTGGTGGACGAGGTTATCTCTAGGCTGATGAGTGGCAAGGAGGCGGACGTCTACGTGGTGCGCTGCGGTGGCGAGGTCCGCTGTGCCAAGGTTTACAAGGAAGCGACACAGCGCAGTTTCAGGAAGGCGGTGCAGTACCGGGAGGGCCGCAAGGTGCGCAACAGTCGCCGCGCTCGGGCCATGGGCAAAGGTTCGAAATTCGGCAGGGAGCAGCAGGAAAAGACCTGGCAAAATGCCGAGGTCGACGCCCTGTACCGCCTGGCCGGTGCCGGTGTTCGGGTGCCGGAACCCTTTGGCTGCCTCGATGGCGTGCTGCTGATGGAACTGATAACCGACGGCGATGGCGACGTGGCGCCACGTCTCGGGGACCTGTGCATGTCAGCGGATCAGGCCCGGTTGGACCACGGTCTGGTCATGTGCTACGTGATGCGGATGCTCTGCGCAGGGCTGGTTCACGGTGATCTGTCAGAGTTCAATGTGCTGGTGGATGAAAACGGCCCGGTGATTATCGACCTGCCCCAGGCGATGGATGCGGCAGCCAACAACAATGCCCGGGCCATGCTGGAGCGGGATGTCCATAACATGACCAGTTACTACGGCCAGTTTGCGCCGGAATTGCTGGACAGCCACTACGCCGGTGAAATTTGGTCCCTTTACCAAGAGGGAGAACTTCATCCTGACTATCCATTGACCGGATATTTCCAGGAGAACACCGACAGCGCCGATATCGATGCGGTGCTGGCGGAGATCAAGTCGGTGCTGGCTGACGAGCAGGCGCGGCAGCAGCGACTGCGGGAAGCGGAACGCTGATCATTCACTTGCCAGTCGCGGTCTGTGCCATACAAATTCACAGTAGCGCAGAACACCGGGTTGCTGCGGCAATATCCCATGTTCAAACCCCTTGTTTTTCCCAGTCTTCGCTGCTAAATTACGCGCCCTCTAAGCAGGCACGTAGCTCAGTTGGTTAGAGCACCACCTTGACATGGTGGGGGTCGGTGGTTCGAGTCCACTCGTGCCTACCAAATTAGAAAAGGCTCGCATTTGCGGGCTTTTTTTATGGTTTTCAATAGCTACAAACGGTTTTTCCCCGGGATATTTGTGGCTGGTCGGGCTTGTAATGCCGTTGGCGATCGATAAAATATTCGCCACTGTTATAAAGATCCAGGTTTCAATGCCACAGAACATAAATTGCCTGTTGTGCAGTGCCTGCCTATAGCGCGCCCTTCGGCTCGCCACCATCGATAACCACGTGGCCTTTGGTAAGGGTCACCACTGGAACAAGGAAAGACAATGCCTGTAATTACGCTCCCAGACGGCAGCCGGCGCGCCTTCGACAAGCCTGTCTCTGTGCACGAGATCGCCGCTGATATAGGCCCCGGACTGGTCAAGGCGGCACTGGCCGGCCAGATCGACGGTAAACTGGTGGATACGTCCTTCATCGTCGACCGGGATGTATCCCTGGCGATCGTCACCGGTCGCGACCAGCAGGGGCTCGAGATTATTCGCCACTCCTGCGCCCACCTGTTGGCCCACGCGGTCAAGGAACTGTTTCCAGACGCCCAGGTCACCATCGGTCCGGTGATCGAGGACGGTTTTTACTACGATTTTGCCTTTGACCGCCCCTTTACCCCGGAAGATCTGGAGGCTATCGAGGCAAAAATGGAGGAACTTGCCGGTCGCGACTTTCCGGTGATTCGGGAAGTCATGGAGCGGGACGACGCCGTTGACTTTTTTCGAGAGTTGGGCGAGGAATACAAGGCGGAGATCATTGCTTCAATTCCGGCTAACGAGGAGTTGTCTCTCTACCGCCAGGACAGCTTTATCGACCTCTGCCGGGGTCCCCACGTGCCCAGTACCGGCAAGATTCCCGCGTTCAAACTGACCAAGGTGGCAGGCGCCTACTGGCGGGGCGATTCCAGAAACGAGATGTTGCAGCGCATCTACGGCACTGCCTGGGCCAGTAAAAAAGACCTGAAGGCTTACCTTCACCGTATTGAGGAGGCGGAAAAACGCGACCACCGCAAGATCGCCAAAAAGCTCAACCTGTTTCACATGCAGGAAGAGGCACCGGGTATGGTGTTCTGGCACCCCCGGGGCTGGAGTATCTACAAAACCATTGAGCAGTACATGTCAGCGTTGCAACGGCACCACGGTTATCGGGAAATCCGCACGCCGCAACTGGTGGATTTCACGCTCTGGGAGAAGTCCGGTCATGCCGACAAGTTTGGTGACGATATGTTTGCCCTGAAATCCGAGGAGCGGGATTTTGCCATCAAGCCCATGAACTGCCCCTGTCATGTTCAGGTATACAACCAGGGCCTGAAAAGCCATCGGGACCTGCCCCTGCGCCTGGCCGAGTTCGGTTCCTGTCACCGCAATGAACCCTCCGGTTCACTGCACGGCCTGATGCGGGTGCGGGGATTCACCCAGGACGATGCCCATATTTTTTGTATGGAATCCCAGATTCAATCGGAAGTTTCCGATTTTATTGACTTTCTACATGAGGTCTACGCCGATTTCGGTTTCGATGAGGTGATTTACCGCCTGTCTACCCGGCCTGAAAAAAGGGTCGGTGCCGATGAGGTGTGGGACAAGGCGGAAAAGGCACTGGCCGATGCCCTGGACAGCAAGCGCCTTCCCTGGGAACTGCTGCCGGGGGAGGGGGCATTCTACGGACCCAAGATTGAATTTTCCCTGAAAGACTGTATTGGCCGGATCTGGCAACTGGGAACAATTCAGGTGGATTTCTCCATGCCCGGACGCCTCGATGCCCAGTATGTGGCGGAAGATGGGTCCCGACAGGTGCCGGTCATGCTGCACCGGGCAATACTCGGTTCCTTTGAGCGCTTTATCGGTATCATGATCGAGCACTACGAAGGTGCCTTTCCGGTCTGGCTCGCGCCGGAACAGGCGGTTGTCCTGAATATCACCGACAAGCACGCGGAGTTTGCCCGGGACGTGGTGGATTCATTGCAACACAAGGGCTTCCGGGTGATAAACGACTTGAGAAACGAGAAGATCGGCTATAAAATCCGCGAGCACACAATCCAGAGGGTTCCCTATTTGCTGGTGGTCGGCGATAGGGAAGTTGAAACGCAGACCGTGGCAGTTCGAACCCGTGCCGGTAAAGACTTGGGCAGCCTCTCCCTTGAGGCCATAGCCAGTCGTCTGGCAGAGGACGAACAACGTCGCGGTCGCTTTCATATTGAGTAAATAAATCGGAGAAACACTATTAAAAAAGATTACGCCAAAGGGCGTGCCAAGCGGTCCAGGATCAACGAAGAAATTGATTCGCCCGAGGTGCGTTTGATAGGCGCAGACGGTTCACAAGTCGGTATCGTGCGACTGGAAGAGGCAATGGAGGCAGCCAACGCTGCCAATCTCGATCTCGTTGAAATATCACCGGATGCGGAACCACCCGTCTGCAAGGTGATGGATTATGGCAAAAAGCTTTTTGAACAGAAAAAGCAGGTTGCCGCCCAGCGCAAAAAGCAGAAGCAGACCCAGGTCAAGGAAATGAAATTTCGGCCAGGGACTGAAGAGGGAGACTATCAGATCAAGCTGCGGAATCTGGTGCGTTTTCTGGAGCAGGGAGACAAGGCGAAGGTAACCCTCAGGTACCGGGGCCGGGAGATGGCTCACCAGGAACTGGGACTTGAAATGCTGAAGCGCATTGAAAAGGATCTGGAAGAACTGGGAAATGTTGAGCAGTTTCCCAAAATGGAAGGCCGACAACTCACCATGGTTATCGCCCCCAAAAGCAAGAAGTAGCAGCATTGCACTGTGTTCAGCCTTTGGCTGGCTGACCGGGCAATTACTTTTACACACAACAATTCGTTTATTCGGAGCATCAAAATGCCAAAAGCCAAAGTACACAGCGGCGCTGCCAAGCGTTTCAAGAAAACAGCTGCCGGTTACAAGCACAAGCGGGCTTTTCGAAGCCACATCCTGACCAAAATGTCCCAGAAGCGTAAGCGACACCTGCGTGGTACCCGCATCATGAATGCTGCGGACAAACCCCTGATCGATCGCATGTTGCGTGTCTGACAGATATCACTTGAGAGGAGATTGAAATGTCCCGCGTCAAACGTGGTGTGACCGCACACCGCCGCCACCAAAAAGTCCTCAAGCAGGCAAAAGGTTATTATGGAGCCCGCAGTCGGGTGTACCGCGTTGCCAAGCAGGCCGTTACCAAGGCCGGCCAGTACGCCTATCGCGACCGTCGCGTCAAGAAGCGTACTTTCCGCACGCTGTGGATTGCCCGCATCAATGCCGGCGCCCGAGCCGAGGGAATCAGTTACAGCCAACTGATCGCAGGCCTGAAAAAAGCCGGCATCAACCTGGATCGCCGTGTACTTTCCGACCTGGCTATTCACGACAAGGCTGCTTTTGCCGCGGTAGTAGCACAAGCAAAATCTGCCCTGGCATAAAGCCGCGCCAGTTTGCTGGCGCTCTGGTTAAAGCAAACGGGGACGGGAAGGGGGAGAGAGCGGCTGCTCTTTCCCCTTTTTGTATACGGCTGCTTGCGGACAACGCCAACATTGCCTGCTGAAACACACAGGCTTAGGAATAACACCGATGGACAATCTTTCGCTTCTTGCTGAAGCGGCTATCAAGGCGGTTGACGACTCGACTAGCGTCGCTGATCTCGACCGGGTTCGCGTTGAATATCTCGGTAAGAAAGGCAGTCTCACCGAACTGCTCAAGGGCCTGGCCAAACTCTCCAAAGATGAACGACCGGCCGCCGGTGCCAGAATCAACGACGCCAAAAGTCGCCTGCAGGCGCATATCAACCAGCGGAAAATGGCCCTGGAGCAGGCTGCCATTGATACCCAGCTGGCTGCTGAAACCCTTGACGTCAGCCTCCCGGGGCGTGGTCTGGCCCGGGGCAGCCTGCATCCGGTAACCCGCACCATGAGTCGTATCGAGGCGTTTTTTACCCGGGTCGGATACAGCGTAGAAGAGGGGCCGGAGATTGAGGATGACTACCACAACTTCGAGGCACTCAATATCCCGGCCCACCATCCGGCCAGGGCTATGCACGATACCTTCTACATCGACGAAACCACCGTATTGCGCACCCATACATCGCCTGTGCAGATACGAACCATGGAAAATCGGCAGCCGCCGTTTCGTATTATCTGTCCAGGCAGGGTCTATCGCTGTGATTCTGATCTGACCCATACGCCCATGTTCCACCAGGTGGAGGGATTGCTGGTGGACAGGGACGTCAGTTTCGCCGATCTGAGAGGCACCATTGACCAGTTTCTAAAGGCTTTTTTTGAAGCGGATCTTCCGGTTCGGTTTCGACCTTCCTATTTTCCCTTTACCGAGCCCTCTGCCGAAGTGGACATTCAATGCAGTAATTGTCGGGGTTCAGGCTGTCGCATTTGCAGCCAGACCGGCTGGCTTGAAGTCATGGGGTGCGGCATGGTTCACCCCAATGTCTTCAGTCATTGCAACATCGACTCCCGGGAGTACACGGGTTTCGCCTTCGGCCTCGGGGTCGAACGCCTGGCCATGCTTCGCTACGGGGTCACGGACCTCAGACTGTTTTTTGACAACGATATAAAATTTCTGAAACAGTTTTAAGCAAGTTCCAGTCAAGAGTTGATATTTATATAGATTTTAAAACAGATAGTTATCTTGTTTTATTAAAGTTTTTTATAGGATAATTCCACCATGAAATTCAGCGAATCCTGGTTGCGGGAATGGGTTGATCCGGCTATCGATACCGAGGCCCTGATTGCCCAGATCACCATGGCTGGACTGGAAGTCGACGCGTTTGAAGTGATCGCCGGGAAATTTAGCGCCGTGGTGGTGGGTGAAATCCTGTCGGTGCAACCACACCCCAATGCTGACAAGTTGACTGTCTGTCAGGTGGCGGGCAACTCCGAGGACCCAGTGCAGGTGGTTTGCGGTGCTCCAAACGCCCGGCCCGGCATCAAGGTGCCTTTTGCCCTGGTGGGCGCCCAATTGCCGGGCGGCATGACAATTCGCAAGGCAAAACTCCGGGATGTCGAATCCCATGGCATGCTCTGCGCCCGGGACGAACTGGGCATCGGTGACAACAGTGCCGGGCTCTGGGAATTGCCTGCCGATGCCCCTACGGGTTCCGACCTGCGCGATTATTTAAATCTCGATGACGTCTCCATCGAAGTTGATCTGACCCCGAACCGCGGTGATTGCCTCAGTATTCGTGGTCTGGCCAGGGAAGTGGGCGTATTGAACAGGCTGGCGGTAACAGGGCCTGTCTGCGAACCGATAGCGCCGCAAATCAGCGATACATTGCCTATCCATCTGGGGGCGGGAACCAAGTGCCCGCGTTACTGTGGCAGGGTTATTCGAGATATCGATATTTCCCGACCCACACCCCTCTGGCTGGTGGAAAAGCTGCGCCGCAGCGGGGTGCGCAGTATTGATCCGGTGGTCGATATCACCAATTACGTCCTGCTCGAATTGGGGCAGCCCATGCATGCCTTCGATCTGGCCTCACTGAAGACGGGCATCGTGGTTCGAGATGCCAGGGCAGGAGAGACTCTGACCCTGCTCGATGACAGTTCCGTCGAATTACTGGAAGGTACCCTGTTAATAGCCGATGGCGAGACCCCCGTGGCCATGGCCGGGATCATGGGAGGAGCCGCTACGGCAGTCTCGGACTCCACTCGGGATATTTTCCTGGAGAGTGCGTTTTTCCATCCACTGGCCATTGTCGGTCAGGGCAGGAAATACGGCATCCATACGGATTCATCACACCGATTCGAGCGTGGTGTCGATCCGGCAATGGCGGTTGCAGCCATGGAGCGAGCGACTCATCTGATACTGGCTATTGTCGGTGGCCAGCCCGGCCCCGTGGTCTGTGAGCAGTTGACAGAGCAGCTTCCGGCCTCAGTGGAAATTCAGTTCGGGCTGACCCGTCTGAAACAGCAACTGGCTCTGGACATTGCCGCTGAGCAAGTCGAGGACATTCTGCAACGGCTCGGACTGGAATGTCATGCTCAGGACGAAGGCAGTTGGCGGGTGATGATTCCCAGTTGGCGCTTTGATCTTGAAATTGAAGCGGACCTGGTGGAAGAAATCGCCCGGATTTATGGCTACAACAACCTGCCGCTGACCACACCGGTTGCGCCCATGGCAATAGCCACGAGAAATGAGTCCCTGGTGCCACTGTCGGATATAAGGGCCTGCCTGGTAAACCGGGACTATCATGAGGCCGTTACCTATAGTTTTGTTGATCCCTCGATTCAGAAGCAAATCACGCCGGATGCTCAAGCCATACCGCTCGCCAATCCCATCTCCGCGGACCTGGCGGAGATGCGCACCAGCCTCTGGCCGGGATTGATTGCGGCACTGATCCGAAATCAAAATCGCCAGCACCAGCGCATTCGCCTGTTTGAAACCGGCCTGCGGTTTTTGCCCGGTATATCGGTGGAAGCTGAATTGATACAGGAGCGCATGGTGGCCGGTCTTGTTTCCGGCAACAGGCTGCCCGATGGTTGGTCCCACAGCCATGAAAAAGTGGATTTCTACGATATCAAGAATGATGTGGAGGCTCTTGTCAGTCTCACCGGTGAACCTTCTGCATTCGACTTTCAGGCGGCGAGCTTCCCCGCCCTGCATCCCGGCCAGTGTGCCCGAATCTTCAGGCGCGGAATCGAAACCGGCGTAATCGGCAAATTGCACCCCGGAATCCAGAGAAATCTCGAAATTGAGCAACCGGTTTACCTGTTCGAGTTGCGGTTGTCCGTGCTTGAAACAGCCGCGATACCCGCTTTCAGGGACATCAGCCGGTCACCGGAAGTGAAAATCGATATTGCCGTCATAATTGACAAGAACATTGCCGTTGAGAAACTGCTGCAAGCCATTCGTCTGGCGGCAGGTAGTTACCTTATTGACTTAAAGGTATTTGACGTTTATCAAGGCAAAGGTATTGAAAATGATAGAAAAAGCATTGGGCTAAACTTGACCTTTCAACACCATTCACGCACGCTTACCGAATCGGAAATTATACAGACCGTCACTGCGACGGTAACCAGACTCCAAGAGGAGCTTGGAGCTGAACTCAGGGGTGAATTTAAATGACAGCACTGACAAAAGCTGACATTGCAGAAATGCTTTACGAGGAACTAGGTCTCAATAAACGTGAGGCCAAGGAGATTGTCGAGCATTTTTTTGAGGAAATACGCACGGCATTGGAGAACAATGAACAGGTAAAATTATCGGGTTTTGGTAATTTTGACTTGCGGGACAAAAATACCCGGCCAGGTCGAAACCCCAAAACCGGGGAGGAGATACCGATTACTGCTCGCCGCGTAGTCACTTTCAAGCCTGGGCAAAAGCTCAAGGCAAGAGTAGAAAATTATGCTGGAAGCGAGTAACAACGAGCAATTGCCGCCGATCCCTGGCAAGCGCTATTTTACCATCGGCGAAGTCAGCGATCTCTGCGACGTCAAGGCGCATGTGTTGCGTTACTGGGAGCAGGAATTTCCGAGCCTTAATCCGGTCAAGCGCCGGGGCAACCGCCGCTACTATCAGCGCCAGGACGTATTGCTGATCCGCCAGATTCGTTCATTGCTTTACGACCAGGGATTTACCATCGGTGGTGCTCGTCAGCGACTGGTGGGTGAAGATGCCAAGGTAGAGGCTACTCAGGTGCGGCAGATCATTGACCAGACTATCAGCGAACTCGATGACCTCATGCAAATGCTCAAGCCCTGAGCGAATCCACGACTGCTGACCGAAGAAACACCGCGGATAATCCGGCAGGGAACCCGGCAAATATCCTTGCAATCATGAGTGTATTGGGTATCATTGCGCCTCCCCAAAAACACCGTCATTCAGCACCAGATTCCAGACCTGAATTCAACTTCGGCTGGTGCCGATACAAAAATATCGGAGCGTAGCGCAGCCTGGTAGCGCACTACACTGGGGGTGTAGTGGTCGTGGGTTCAAATCCCGCCGCTCCGACCATTTCTTCTGATCTCTTCAGACCATTCCAGACCGCAAGAATCCAGCATCACTCACGCGGGTCGAGGCCACTTGCCCGATGGCGCCACGACGCACGGGGGCTCTACCCCACTAACGGGGTGGGCGGACTGAAGGCCCCTTCATTACTCGTAATACTTGTTGTGGCGGGTAGGGCATCGATGCTTGATTTGCAGGCTGGTAATTTGCCTTATTCTTTCCCGGTTCCGTATACCGCCGTGGTTATCTTCCAGGCGTTTTTTTTCTTTATACCAGGCCTTGCATTGCTCAATGCTGACCCCTTCCTGCGATTGGGTTGTTGCGGCAAATAAGAGGCAGGTAAAAAATGCGATTCGTTTCATCAGATTATCCTCCATGAGTGTCCGATGGCGATCTTATCCGGTTGCAGGCGTCTCTGCCAATCAGGCAGGTCAGGAG
>QJWQ01000026.1 GCA_003235325.1 Gammaproteobacteria bacterium
ACCGTCGAACCGCAAAACAGGGCCCGGCCCTACTGCATGCCAAGCTGCTGACGAATCTGGGCCAGTTGCTGGTTGATCTGCTGACGGTAGGCATCCATGGCCCGCATGGCTTCATCGGTCTCGTTAACACGGCTATTCAGGCTGTTCTGCCACTGTTGAATGGATTTCTCCAGTTTGCTGACGCTGTCGCTGACACGCTGCAGGCGATCACTCTGCTCCTCCATCTGCGCGGTCAACGCCAGGGAACTGGTGCGCAGGCTTTCAACCGATTTGTTGGCCTGGTCGACCTTTGCCTGCATGGCGTTTGCAGCTTTTTCCGCCTTGCTCACCGACGAAGCCTGAGACTCGATGGCAGCCTTGTTGTCGGCTATCGCCTTGCGGTTGGTGTCGTAGGAAACACCCCAGAGTTTCCTGATCTCGGACCAGTGCTTGTCGAGAGACTCTTCATGTTCCTTGATCTTGACGCTCAGGGCCGCCCCGGATTCGCTCAGGGACTCATCGGTGGATTCAATGCGGGATGACAAAAGAGCAAAGCGCCGACTGAGATCCTGTAACACCTGTGCCTGTTGCCAGGCAAAATAGGCGGTGCCCGACACTGCCACCAGCAGGACCAGCACCAGCAATTTCCAGACCAAACCGGCACCGGAGCCGCCGGCGGCCGGGGGCTTTGGCGGACCGGGGGCCTTGCCGGTTTTGGCTGCCCTGGGGTCGACTCCCGGGCGCCGCGCCGAGAAATCATCTCGCTGGGGCACGATCGGATCTATGGCTCTGAAATCCTTGTCACTCATGGTTTGGGCTACTCACGGGTACGGGTTCTCGGGAATTTGTTTGTTCCGGACACTGTTTCTCACGAAAACGGTTATTCGTACGTATTGGCTCAGGCCGCTGGTTTCGAAAGAGATGTCACTTACGGCTATATCCTGATAAGTTTCTGTTACTTGCACTGCGGCCGACCTGTGCCTTGCCTGCCTTCGGCTATCACGGACAGAAACTCTGTAGCGACAATGCCAAAAAGGGCCATTATACGCCGACCGACCATTGCCACCAAAAGACCTTTGCAGGAACTTTTTCCCGATAAACAGGCGTCCGGTTCCGTAGAGGACCTCGTGCCGAAACAAATGGCGCTAACGGGACTGTTATAACCGGCGATCGGGTCCTTCCAGGCCGGTGTCAGGCCTGTCAAAGGTAGTTAAGTATCAGTATCAGCACGGCCGTGAGACCGAGGCTGGCGTGAATAACACCCCGGACCGTGGTCATCGGTCCCAGCTTGCCCGCCAGGGCATTGACTTCGAGGGCGGCGATCAGGGCCAGGCAAAGGTACATGCCGGTGCCGCCGCCATTGGCGGCTAGGAGGTGGTTGCTGCCATACCCCAGGTGCGGCGACGCCAGCATGGTAAAGGCCACGGGGGCGGAAAACAGGGTATTGGTCCGTGAGGCCAGCAGCGCCCGGGCCCCGGCTGCGGCTGCGTTTCCAGATTTCATACCCAGGGCGACCTTCTGGCTGGGCCAGATGACCAACCAGACATTGAGAAACATCAGGGTGCCCAGAGTAGCGCCGATGACGATAAAATCATTGGTCAGATGCTGCTTGCCGACCCCCGCCATCAACACAACTCCGGTGATAAAGGTCAGCATGGCGCCCCAGCGAAACCACCAGAGGGCTCGGGGAGCAAGTTTGGCCTTGGCGTCGGCCAGGGCCTCGGGACCGGCCTCCTTGAAATAGGCGCCCTGGATAAAATTGAAGTAGTAAAGCATGCCGATCCAGGTGATACCGAACAACAGGTGTACCCAGCGGAACAGGAAATTGATCAGATCCATAACATTGTCCATGGGGCTCACCTTAGAGTTAGATTAAAAATTGATTGCAACACTGTCCGGAAAGCGACGGCAAGACCCGGTTGCAGGTTTTGCCCGCTGTTTTGGGGTCTGCTCACAACGGCTACAGCCCAGCGTCGATTCCAGGGACTGGCCATTCTAACGTTTTGCCTTGTGCAATTGCATCATTACCGATCCAATCCCCTACCATTTTGCTCAGCTTTCGCTACACTTACGCTCGTCAGCGCCAATACTGACTTTTATCGGCTGACCCTGTGAAGCGGCAACTCCATCACTTTCGAATCAATTCCTGCAGCCTCTTTCAGGTTTGAACCGTGCTCCCGGCCACTACCCGGCAGCGATTACAGTCATCTGCCAGTCTCAATTACATAAGGATTATTGCCCATGTCATTTACATTACCTCCATTACCCTACAGCCTCGATGCTCTTCAACCCCATATCTCCAAGGAAACTCTCGAATACCACTACGGCAAGCACCATGCCACCTATGTCACCAAGCTCAACGGTCTGGTGGACGGCACAGACCTTGCCGGCAAGACCCTCGAGGAAGTGGTCAAGCAATCCAGTGGTGGTGTTTTCAATAATGCCGCCCAGGTCTGGAATCACACTTTCTACTGGAACTGCCTGTCGCCCAGTGGTGGCGGTGAAGCCTCCGGTGCCGTAGCAACCGCCATCGATGCCGCTTTCGGTTCCTTCGCCGCCTTCAAGGAGGCCTTTACCAATAGCGCCATCAATAACTTTGGTTCCGGCTGGACCTGGCTGGTCAAGAAAGCCGACGGTACCGTCGGCATCGTCAATACCAGCAATGCCGGCACGCCCCTGACCCAC
>QJWQ01000134.1 GCA_003235325.1 Gammaproteobacteria bacterium
AAGATCACCAGCCAGGACTTGCTGATGCGGTGGCAGAAAACCGCCCCGGCCGGGGCGCCGATAAGCACCACCGGCGCCGCAATGGTCCAGAGCCGGGACACCTGGTCATCGATGCCGGACAGGACCAGACCCTGGACCGCGGTACCCACCAGGGAGGTACTGGCCATGATGATCACCGATACCTGGGTGGCCAGCCGCAAATTGACGTGGAAAAACAGCGCCATCAGGCTGAACGCCACCACGTCGGCGCCGGTTCCCAGTTGCCCCGAAATGATACCGCCGACCAGACCGCCCGCCAGCACCACCGCGCAGTTGCCCGGTGACAGGTGGGTGATGCTGTACTCGTCGTTATTGCGGGTTTTCAGGGTCCACAGGTAGATCACCAGAAAGCAGAGTATGAACAGGGTAAAGCCGACCCGCAAATCGGTGGACGTGAGCAGACCCTGAAACAGCCACAGGGACAGACTCACCCCCAGCCAGGAACCGGCCAGATAGAGACCAATAAACCGCAGGGGCAAATGCCGGAGGCCGACCCGGTGCAGGATGTACAGGGATGCCGAGGTCATGCCGACACTCTGGATGGCCAGGGAAAACGTTCTGGCAATCAGTGGGTCCACCGCCATCAGTTTGGTCAGGGCCGGAAAGGCTACCGAACCACCGCCGAGAAAGGTGGAACCGGCGACAAAGGAACCCAGGGCCATGATCGGCGCTATGAGCAGGTCCGGAAAGTGCAGGACGGCGACAAAGTCGGCGCCAAAGACCAGGAAATAGATCCCCAGAGCCAGACTGTACCAGGCTGCCAGCCGCAGCCGGCGGACCCTGTTGCTGGCGACGGCGCTATCCGGTTTGAAAAGCGTCGACCCTGGTGGCCTGGCCATCTCAGCCCTCAGGCAATTCCCAGGCCGGCAAAGAACCGGCGCAACGCGTCCTCGCCACCCTGCTCCCAGGCCTTGAGGGCGGCGGTGCCGATAATGGCCATGTCCGCCTTGCCCCGCAGGAAATCGATGTCGTTTTTGTCACTGATACCAAAGCCGACGGCGATGGGCACCGGGGTGTGGCGGCGGCAGCGATCGACAAAGCCGGTCAACTCGTCGGACATGTCGGTGTGCTGGCCGGTGACCCCCTTGCGGGCCACGGCGTAGACAAACCCCCGGGCGGCGGCGCCAAGTTTCGCCAGACGCCGGTCTGTGCTGGTGGGGGTCATCAGCACGATGGGCGCCAGGCCCATGGCATCGGCCCGGGCATTGAGGTCCGCCGCCTCCTCCACCGGCAGGTCCGGCAGGATATAGCCGCAGCCGCCGGCACCCTGAAGCCGGGACAGGAACCGCTCCGGACCCATTTTGAAGGCGGTGTTGTAGTAACCCATCATCAGCACCTTGAATGGAAACCGGGCGGTGATTTTCGCCATGAACTCGAAACAGTGCTCCGGGCGCACACCGGCGCGGATCGCCAGTTCATTGGCCTTGACGAACAGGGGGCCGTCGGCGCTGGGCTCGGAAAAGGGAAACTGCAGTTCCACCAGGTCGACATCGAAGTCGGCCATGACCTCCAGTTCCCGCAGGTTGTCCTCGAAGGAGGGATAGCCGCAGACCACATGGGTCATCACCAGCAGCTGCTTTTTCTCCAGGCGCTGGCGCAGGTAGGATTCAAGCGCCGTATTCAATGGCCTTCTCCTTGATAAAGGTTTTCCAGTGCTGGTCGTCCAGGGCATCGGCAATGGTGAAAATATCCTTGTCGCCGCGACCGGACTGGTTGATCAGGATGATCTCGTCGGTGCCCATCCCCGGCGCCTCCTCGATGGCCCGGGCAAAAGCGTGGGTGCTTTCCAGGGCCGGAATCAGGCCCTCGGTGCGCATCACCAGTTGCAGTGCCTCCCGCACCTGCTCATCCGTGGCCGCCTCGAAGCGCACCCGCTTTTTCTCCCACAGGTCCACCAGAATCGGATTGACGCCGATGTAATCGAGGCCGGCGGCGATGGAATGGGTTTCCTTCATGTTGCCGTCGTCGTCCTGAAGGAAATAGGTCTTGTAGCCCTGGGCGACACCCACCGAGGCATCGGGGTAGGCGAGCCGGGCCGCGTGCATGCCGGATTCCGGGCCCAGGCCACCGGCTTCGCTGGCCACCAGTTCGACATCGGTATCGTCGAGAAAGCCCTGAAAAATGCCGATGGCATTGGAGCCACCACCGACACAGGCGAAGACCCGGTCCGGCAGCCGGCCGGCGACCTTCTGGATCTGCTCCCGGGCCTCGATGCCGATGATCGACTGGAAAAAGCTGACCATCTCCGGAAACGGGTGCGGGCCGCAGGCGGTGCCCAGCACGTAATGGGTGTCCGCCATGTTGGTGACCCAGTCCCGCAGCGCCTCGTTGATGGCATCCTTCAGGGTCTTCTGGCCGTCCTGGACTGCCATCACCTCGGCGCCCATGCGCTCCATCCAGAAGACATTGGGTCGCTGCCGGGCGACATCGACGGCACCCATGTAGATCTTGCACCTGAAACCGAATCGGGCGGCCATGGTGGCAGTGGCATAGCCGTGTTGACCGGCACCGGTTTCGGCGATGACCCGGGTCTTGCCCAGGCGGCGACAGAGCAGTCCCTGGCCCATGACGTTATTGATCTTGTGGGAGCCGGTGTGGTTCAGGTCCTCGCGCTTGACGTAAATCTGCGCCCCACCCAGGTGTCGGGACAGGTTTTCCAGGTGCGTGACCGGCGTCGGCCGGCCGGAATAGGACTGCATCAGGTCGATGAATTCGTGCCAGAAAGCGGGGTCCTTTTTGCAGGAGGCAAAACAGTCCTGCAGCTCTTCAATGGTGGCGGCGAGGATTTCCGGCAGAAATGTGCCGCCATACTGGCCGTAATAGCCTTCCCGGCCCTCGGCAAAATCAAAAATGGACATGGCTTTTCCGGTAATAGGTTGTCTTGAAAGGAGTTTACCCCCGGGGCCAGGCCCCGCGGGACTCCGGGCAGCCGGCTATCTTAGCCAAGGGAGTGGTGGCGAGACAAGCGCCTGTATTGTCGGCGCGGATTGGCAGTCACCGTCTATCGGCAAAAACGCCGGCACAGCAGGTGATCGAGAGACAGCCTGCCGCCGCCGTTTTTCACCAGGTAAAGCAACAGTCCGGCCCAGAGAATGTGGACATTCCAGGCGTCGGGGTAGACGAAAATCTGGATGGTGGCAGTCATCAGCAACAGGCCCAGGGCTCCGAACCGGGTCAGCAGGCCGAAGGCCACCGCCAGTGACAGGAAAAATTCGCCAAAGGTGGCCATGTACGCCGCCAGCTTGTGGGGAATCAGGGGCAGGCTGTATTCGTACTCGAACAACAGGAAGGTGGTATCGGTGACATTAAAAAATTTCAGGTGCTGGCCAAACAACTCCCAGCCACTGATCTTGGTCTGGGCCGAGCGCCAGAACACCGAGGCCACTGCCAGGCGGATTACCAGGGCCACCAGTGGCTCCGGAATCCGGGATAAAAGGTTTTCAATCTTGCAGCCGGTTCGCGTCAGCATATTGGCCATGGTGGTCAGTCTCCGTAAAGCTCAAAAAACAGGCCGCTGCTGATACAGCGACCAAGGGCCGGACCCGGGTCGAAATCCCCGTCCATTGTCACGGCCTCGGTGATGGCCTGCCCCAGTCTGAGCCCGGAAGCCAGACCCCGCAACAGTTCCACCGTGCCGGTATCCAGTTTGAGTACCTGGACCTCCAGTACCGGCCGGTGAATGCAGACCGCCTCGCCGCCGGCGTCCAGGTCAATCGGGACCTGATCGTCGGCGCCCTCCTGGTTGGCGAGCCAAATTTTCAGCACCGGGTAGCGGGAGGACAGCAGCTGCACCGAAGGGTGCAGGCGCAGACAGCTCTTTGCCAGCTGATCGGGATCGATGGCCGCCAGCGCTGTTGCCGTCAGGGGATCGCGGTCCTCGGCGTGATAGGCCCGATGCCAGGCCAGTTCCAGCCGGGCGACATCCGCCAGGTAGACCAGGTCCCTGGCCGGGGTGAAGTCCTGAAGGAACACCGGAAAATCACCACCGAAAAAGACCATGGCGGCCCGGTCCGGTGGCCGTTGGCGGATGTATTCCGCGGCGGTGGCCATGAAAAACGGCTCCCCCACCAGGCGTTTGATCACCGGGTACAGGTCCCCCAGGGCGGTGCCCAGGGAATGGAAGACGTTGTTGCGATAAATATCGAGCCGCTGGCGGTTGAGGCTTTCGAGGTCACCGCTGAGCAGGGGCAGCACGGGCTCATCGTCCCGTTGAAACAGGGCGCGGCTGAAATCCTGTTGAAAACCTGCAAGGTCACTTTTGTTCACTGCAAGGTCAAAATTGTTCACTGCGACGTTACTTTTGTTCACCGGGTCCCTGTCCATGGCGGGGTCGGCCTCAGGCAACCGAGAACTTGCCGGCTTTGTCAAACAATTCGCCGGCGATGGCATCGGCGCGGGACGCTTCGGCCATTAACACCTCAAATTCCGGAACATTGGTATCCCACTCGATCAACACCGGTACCGGTCTGCCCAGCAGGGCCAGGGTTTGCCGATGCAGATTCCAGACCGGATCGATCACCGGCGAGCCGTGATCGTCGATGCGAACCTCGGTACCGTCAATCTCCTGCAGCGCGTGGCCGGCCAGATGGATTTCCGCCACCGCCGCCATGGGCATGGCCGCCAGGTACGCCAGGGCATCAAAACCCTGGTTGCAGGCCGAGACGTAGACATTGTTGACATCCAGCAACAGGCCGCAACCACTGCGTTGCACCAGTTCCGCCAGGAATTCCGGCTCGCTGTAGCTGTTGTCCCGAAAGCCGATATAGGCCGAGGGATTTTCAATGAGGATGGTTCGCCCCAGGGCCTGTTGCACCCGGTCGATATTGTCGCTCACTCGCTGAAGACTTTCGTCGTCGTAGGGCAGTGGCAACAGATCATTCAGGTAGACCCCGTTGAAATGGCTCCAGGCCAGGTGTTCGGACACCTGCTCCGGCTGGTAACGTGCTACCAGCTGCGCCAGCGCCGCCAGGTGTTGGGGATCAATGCCATCGGCCGAGCCCAGGGACAGGCCGACCCCGTGCATCGACAGGGGGTAGTGGCGACGGATTTCGCCCAGATAGCGGTGCGGTGGGCCGCCAGCACCCATGTAGTTTTCCGGATGCAGTTCAAACCAGCCGATATCGGGCCGGTCATCCAGTATTTCCCGGTAATGCGGGGCCTTAAGTCCGAGACCGGAGCGGCTGGGCAGGGGCATGGATTGCGCTCAACCTGTCAAATACATCTGCCGGACAAACGACGGGCTGACACTGTCGCCAGCATCAGCCCGCGGTCCGATGGCCGAATCAGCCTTCCTTGGGTTCGAGGCTGCCGCCGACGATTTTTTCGCAGGTGCCCTTGGGCACATACATCCAGGAATTGCCCTGGCCATCCTTGGTGCTGGTGCCGGCGCAGGTGGTGCCGGGACCGGCCTTGCAGTCATTTTTGCCGGCCTTGGCTATACCGAAACATTTCTCGCCATCACCGGCGTGAACCGGGGCCGCTGTGGCAATCAGCAACGCGGCGGCAATGGCACCGGGAATGACAACAGACTGTTTGATATTTTTCATTTGGTTCTCCTGATTTTTGTTGGTTCCGTGTCGAATGATCTTAGTTGTACTGCTGGCGACTTTCCACCTGTCCCACCTATCCAAAATTCACAAACCGGATACAGGTAAAGCCGGGGTTTATGACCGATCGTTCCTGTAATAGTTCACAAACAGATTCACCATACATTAGCTGGCGCGAGAGCCGGGGCAGGCGCAAGAGCAAGAACCGGCGGTCACTCAAGTCTTGTCAACGAGATGCCCGGCGTGAAAACCGATATGTTCGCCGATAAACGAGGCGATAAAGAAAAAACTGTGATCGTAGCCCGGCTGCATCCTGATGGTCATCGGGTAGCCGGCGTCCCGGGCGGCCTCTATAAGCAGTGGTGTTTTCAGCTGCTCTGCAAGAAATTCATCGGCCTCACCCTGGTCCACCAGCACCGGCAGCATTTCCCCGGACGGCCTATCCCCGGAAGAGCTACCCCCCATTTCAGCCAGAAGACAGGTGCTGTCGTACTGCCGCCATTGCTCCCGGTCGTTGCCCAGGTAATGGCTGAAGGCCTTGACACCCCAGGGACAGCGGCCGGGCGCGCAGATCGGCGCCAGGGCGGAGACCGAACGAAAGCGCCCGGGATTTTTCAGGGCCAGGGTCAGGGCGCCGTGACCGCCCATGCTGTGGCCGCTGATTGCTGCCCGCGAGGTGTTCACCGGCAACCGCTTGCCGACCAGATCGGGAAGCTCCAGAAGGATGTAGTCGTACATCCGGTAGTGCTGCCGCCATGGCTCCCGGGTGGCATTCAGATAAAAGCCGGCGCCCTGCCCCAGATCCCATTCGCCCTCGCCGCCATCCGCCACTCCGGCGCCCCTGGGACTGGTGTCCGGCGCCACCAGGGCAATACCGGATTCGGCGGCGTAACGCTGGGCTCCGGCCTTGATGACAAAATTTTCGTCGGTACAGGTCAGGCCGGACAACCAGTAGAGCACCGGCACCGACTGCTGTTCGGCCCGGGGCGGCAGGTAAACGGAAAAGGTCATGTCACAGGCCAGCAGGCTGGACCGGTGCCGGAAACGCAATTGGCGGCCGCCAAAACAGTGGTGGCGGTCGATCTGTTCCATAAGTGTTACAGGCCCTAGTAAATCACTACCGAGCGAATACTGTCGCCGGCATGCATCAGGTCAAACGCCCGGTTGATGTCATCCAGGGGCATGGTGTGAGTAATCAGTTCATCGATGGCGATGCGCCCCTCCATGTACCAGTCGACGATGCGGGGTACATCGGTACGTCCCCGGGCACCGCCAAAAGCAGTGCCGCGCCAGGAGCGGCCGGTCACCAGCTGGAACGGCCGGGTGGAAATTTCCTGGCCGGCGCCGGCGACGCCGATGATGCAGCTCTGACCCCAGCCCTTGTGACAGCACTCCAGGGCCTGGCGCATGGTATTGACGTTGCCGATACATTCAAAACTGTAATCGACGCCGCCTCCGGTCATCTGCACCAAATGATCCACCAGGTTGTCGTGGTCCCCGGGATTGACAAAGTCGGTCACGCCAAACTGACGGGCCAGGGCTTCCCGGGCCGGATTCAGATCGATGCCGATGATCCGGGCGGCGCCGACCATGCGGGCCCCCTGAATGACATTGAGACCAATCCCTCCCAGACCAAACACCGCCACCGTCGAACCGGGCTCCACCTTCATGGTAAAGGCGACGGCGCCAATGCCGGTGGTGACACCGCAACCGATATAACAGACCTTGTCAAAGGGGGCGTCCGGGCGGATTTTGGCCAGGGCGATCTCCGGCAGCACAGTGTAGTTGGAAAATGTCGAGCAACCCATGTAGTGCAGCAGGGGTTTGCCGTCCAGAGAGAAGCGACTGCTGCCGTCCGGCATCAGGCCCCGGCCCTGGGTGGCGCGAATGGCCTGACACAGGTTGGTTTTCGGATTCAGGCAGAACTCGCACTGTCGGCATTCCGGGGTGTACAGGGGAATGACGTGGTCACCCGCTTGCAGAGATGTCACACCGGGTCCCGCCTCGACGACGACGCCGGCGCCCTCATGGCCGAGAATCGCCGGAAAGGCGCCCTCGGGATCATCGCCTGACAGGGTAAAGGCGTCGGTATGGCAGACGCCGGTGGCCCTGATCTCCACCAGCACCTCCCCGGCCCGGGGTCCCTCCAGGTCCACTTCCACCACTTCCAGGGGTTTGCCGGCGGCAAAGGCGACAGCTGCACGTGTTTTCATATGGACACCTCCGTACTGTGATTAGCAGGCTGTAGAAAAACTCGGTTTTTCGGATGCCTGATACCGATACATGGATGTATCGGCAAAAGGGACGACGGCTAAGTCGTTGTTTTTGTAAGCAAAGGAATATGACATTTTATTGGGGCGGCCTCCCGCGGGGCAGCCCCCGCCTCTGCGAGGTTTGAACAAGTCAGGGAGGGTTTTTCAACACCCTCTTGGTCGTCGCGGGCCGGTCTGATGGTCGACCCCAACGGCAGCGGTCTATTTAATGCCCTGAACCGCCTGCTGGCAAGGCCGGTGGAATGCGAAAGGGGAATTTAATCCTGTGGCTTTTGCCGTGTTTCCGGGGTTTCCGGAACTGCCGCCGGCTCATCCGGAATAAAGTCCAGGGCCAGGGAGTTCATGCAGTAGCGCAGACCGGTGGGGGGCGGACCATCCTCAAAGACATGGCCCAGGTGTTCGCCGCATCTGGACAGGACCTCGGTGCGATTCATGCCCCAGGACCAGTCCTTCTTGAGGATGATATTGTCCTTGTTGTAGACATCCCAGAAACTGGGCCAACCGGTACCCGATTTGTACTTTTTATCGGAACGAAACACCGGCAGCCGGCAACCGGCGGTGACATAAACCCCGTTGCGATGGTTATTGAGCAGGGCTCCTGAAAAAGCCGGCTCCGTGCCTTTTTTCCAGAGAATGTCGTACTGTTCCGGGGTCAGCAGCTGACGCCAGGTCGCTTTTGGAATGGTCTCCAGCCTGTCGCCACTGGCGATCAGGGCCCGCGCCTGATCCGGTGTCATATCGGTATCGGCACAGGCCGTGGACAGGAAGGTGGCAAGCAACAGGGCGCATAAAAGGCGAAACATTAAGACTCCAGTGACCACAGTGGTCGTATTTGACATTACTCTGCTTTGACGATTTCAAAGCGGCGATGTTCCAGAACCGGCATATCCCGGCGCAACTTTTCCAGCCTGGCCCGATCCATATCGGCCACCAGGATGCCGGGGTCAGCCTCGAGTTGGTCGACAATCGAACCCCAGGGATCAATGATCACCGAGCCACCCCAGGTGGGTGTTTTGGGGTGAGCCCGATCAGCCAGATTGGCACCGATGACAAAGCACTGGTTTTCGATTGCCCGGGCCCGTAACAGGGGCAACCAGTGGGCAGCGCCAGTGGTGGCGGTAAAGGCGGAGGGCACCACCAGCAATTCGGCTCCCAGGGTCACCAGCAGCCGATACAGCTCCGGAAAACGCAGGTCGTAACAGACGGAGAGGCCCACCACGCCACAGGGTGTTGGCGCCACCACCGGTTCACCCCCGTGCCGGTAATTGTCGGATTCCCGGTAGCGCCGGCCGTTGTCCCGGGCGTCCGGCCCCGCGTTCTCGTCTGAAACGGAAACATCAAACAGGTGCATCTTGTGATAGCGGGCAACCTCGACGCCGTCCGGATTGACCAGCAGGCAGGCGGCATAGGGTTTTGGTTGCTTACGCAGAGGCAGGTCCGCTACCGGTTGCTGGTCCCGGGCAAACAGGGGCAGGGTGCCACCCACCAGCCAGATACCCAGTTGCCGGGCTTTTTTCGACAGAAAGTTTCTGGCCGGCGCAGCACCGAAGCTTTCTGTCGCCCCGGCAGCCGCCAGATTGTCGTTGCCGAAGTAGGCGAAATTTTCCGGCAGCACCACCAGTTCGGCGCCGGCGCCCGCCGCGCGATCGAGCCAATAGCCGGCATCTTCGAGGTTACCCTCGAGTCCCCGGTCCGCCCGCAATTGTACTGCCGCTATTCGTGCCATCAACGTTACCCGGGCCCCGCCTGTGCAGCCGAACCGGCGTCAGGTACGGATTCCGGCACGGTTTCAGTCGCGGTATCGGAACCGGTCCCTTTGCCGGCGTCGGCTCCCGGTGCCGCCGGGGATTCCGGGTCGGGTTCCGGCTCATTTGCCGCTGCCGCTTCCGGTTCTGCCGCTTCCTCCTGTGGTATCGCGGGCCGGGCGGAAGGGCTGTAATCGGTCTTGTCACTGAAAATCCTGTCGACCCTCAACTCCGGATCATCCCAGGAACCGGTGACCCGGTAACTGATGCTGGAGAGCTTATCCACTTCCTTCTTGAACAGTTTGCTGGTGAGGTAGACCCCCGCCGCGGCCGGCAGACCACCCACCAGGGCCGCCACCCAGGGCAGATTGGTTCCCACCGGCATGGTGGCCACCAGACGGGCATCGATCTGCTCGTTGAGCAGGTCCGCCTGGCCCAGCATCCGGATCTTGCCTGAGGTCATGATGGTCTGCAGGGGTTCTTCAAAAGACATGATGCCTTCGCGGAAGGCCAGCCCGCCCCGGATCTGGTCGTAACTGACCCCGCTGGAGAAAAAATCAGAGAAATCAAAGCGAAGCCGTCGCAACCAGGTATCAAAATTGAACAGGCCCACCAGCTTGATCAGGGCATTGGTGGCGCCGCCGGGGGATTTATAGAAATTGCCTTTTTCCAGGCTCAGGCCCAGGTAGCCGGTCAGACCGGCGGGCTGGATTTTCCAGGGCTTGTCCGGCCAGGTCATATCCACGGAGAAGGCGGCCTTTTTGCTGTCGATGATTTTCGGTGTATCCCAGAGATTCAGCACATCGGCAATGTCCCCGGTACTAATTGTCGCCGAGACATAGGTCTGGTTGTTGTCGCCATCGCTGAGCCAGCGAATCAGCGTCGGGTGGTCTTCCTGCTGTTCACCAATCACCACACCCTCGATAGTGCCCTGGATGTGGCTCACCAGCAACCCGTCTGCCTGGGGTTCGGTGACAAAGGCCAGGCTGCCGTAGTCCTTGTCGCCGAGGTTCAGGGATTTGGTGGCAAAATCCAGAGCCGGCACCTGCCGGGGATCCAGGGTCTCGAGCAGACCCGGTTGAGCCTCGGTCTTTTCTGGCTGCGGCAGCCGCAGGTGTTCGAGACGCAGGGTCAGGGGATGGCTCCGGTCATCGTCGAAAAAGACCTGGCCGGCGAGAACACTGCTGTCGACCTGTAACTGCCACCCGGCCTCCCCTTTGCGCCCGCGGACACGGGTATTACCGACACTGAAATCCTCGACTATCAGCTCGGCAATGCGGACATCGAGGCGTGGGGACAATCGGTCCAGGATGCTGACTTCACCGGGTTGCTCGGCCTGGTTCTCGAACAGTTGCCGCCAGACCCGGGTATCCAGTTCCGACAACCGCCCCCTCACCAGCAGGCCGGGCTCTGCCTTGACCGGAACATCGGTAATGCCCAGGCCCAGGGTGCCGCGCAGGGGCTGGCCTTCCTCCAGCACCATCCGGGTGGCGAAACGGTCGCTGAGATTGGCTTCGAGGTTGATCGACTGATCGTTAAATTGCAGTTCCACCCAGGACTTCCAGACCTCATCCGCAGCCTTGCCAAAGGGAGCCGGCAAATTCAGATCGACACCGACCAGGTCAGAGTTCAATTTCAGGGTCGGTGGTTCCTCGCTGGCCGCTGTCGGAATCGCCAGTTGGCCGCGATACTTGCCGGAACCGGTAAGGCGGGTCGCCAGAGGCCCCAGATAGCCGCCCAGGTTGACCAGGGCCAGTTCCCCCGCGAATTGCACCCGGGTAGCCGTGGCGTCAGTGCTGACACTTGCCGTCACCGGTCCGTTGAGAAAATGACCGCGCAACTTTGCTGCGGACAGACCGTTGTCCAGATCAAAGTCCAGGTCACCGTCAATATCGGTCACCATCAGGTCGGTATCCTGCAAGGCAAATCTCGATTGCGCCAGGCTGGCCCTGACCCGGTAGGCCTCGGAATCGGCATCTTCCGCGGAGAGGGGAATGTGCAGATCCGCATGGATACGACTGGCGCCGGACAGGTGCCACTCCTGTGTCAGACCGACCCGGTCGGACAGGGGTGACTGCCTGAGGATATCCAGGGCGGCGCCGGCATCGGCGGTCATGTCGGCATTGATCAGCAGCAACAGGTTGCCGGAAGGCGAGTTGCGAACCTTTACCGTTCCGGCATTGATCCGACCTTCCCCGAGGCGGGCCGAATCGATAAAGACATCGGTCATGCCATCATCAACGGTCAGGCTGCCGGCAACGGCCTCCAGAGGCAGCCAGCCCTCCTGGAATGCCAGGTCGGTATTTTCCACCCTGGCGTAAACCTGAAGCGTGCGGTTCTGGGCATGATCCATGTTCAGGGAGCCGCGCCAGATAAAACCGGCCTCCGGAATGTCGCCGTCGCCGATGGCGCTATCCAGCCAGTGCAGCAGTGTTGGCGGCAAGACCCCCGGTATATAGTGGTTCCGAAAGCGGGTATGACTGTCCCGCAGGCCCACCATCAGGGTCATTTCGGGATCGTCCCCCGGGACCGTGGGAATTTTCAGATTCAGGTAGGCGAGGCCCTGGCCGTCCCCGTTATCAACGGTGATCGGACCACTCTGCACCAGCACCCGTGACTGCTCACGGTCCACCAGCCAGTCGACGCGGCCCCGAGCCCGATCGTAGACCATAAAATCGTCGAATGCCTGGGGGTAGTGCAGGGCAAAACCAGACTCGGTGTCCAGTTCGACAAAGCCCCCCGGGCCCTCCACCTGGATATAACCCGAAACGCCCCGGGCCGCCGGGGCGCCGTGAAAACTGTCGATAGCGACATCGTCGAGATTGGCCATCAGTCGCAGTCCGGGGTTTTCGGGGTCGACATCCACCGCCAGTTGCAGGTTGTGGATATTGCCCCTGGGATTCAGGGTGGTGAGCACCTCGGTCAGTTTGTCATTGAGCAACCCGGCAGTACCCAACAGGCCGCGGACAATTTCCAGCTTCAGGTGATCGACCCGCAGATCGAACTCGGTCCAGCGGTCGCCGACTTTCTCCACCATCGCCGCATTCAGAGGTGTGATCTCGGCATCGGCCCATTCCGCATCCGCCCCCTGCAGACGAACCCCCCAGTCGACACCGGGGCGATACCAGCCTGTGAGTTCCGTGTGGAAATTTTTCAGGGGCGGCAGATCCACCGCCCAGTTCAGGGGGATTTCAGCCGCCTCGATTCTGCCCGTCAGTTTCGCCACGCCCTGTTTCACCGAATGGAACCAGAACTCGGCATCGAGGTTGGTCTCGATCTCGCCAACCCGCTCCGCCATTTCCGGGAACCATCCCCGCACCAGGGCGCTGAGTGAACCGCTGAAGTTGACGTCCTTCAGTTGCAGGTAGCCGATACCATCAAAATTTTCATAGTCATGGGGATCGCCGTTGCCCTCCAGTATCAGGCGGGCGGTTTCGGCGGTATTTTCCTCCAGGGCGACGCTGGCGGTGGCCCGGTGAAAATCGTCGCTGTTCTCCAGCTGGATATCACTGCTGTGGATACGGGTCTGAACTCCGGAGAAAAATTCCAGGGACACCGTTACCCGGTCGATTCGAATATGGCTGCTGTAAAACAGGACGTCCATCAGGCCGTCGAGACTGCCGGAGGAATCCCCGGCCATCTCCAGGCCACCGACGGTCCAGTGACCGCCGGCGTCCTCCACCAGGGCAACGCTGACGGCGCCCACGTCCAGTTCCCGCCAGACCAGCTGGCGGTTGACGACACTGGACACCAGGTCGAGTTCGGCACTGACCCGGTCGATACTGATCGCCGGTCGGTCGGGGCCGGCCTCGCCGAAGATACTGATGCCGCTGCCCCGCAGGACCGGAGTCAGTCGCGACCAGTTGCCCCCCAGGGATTCGGTTCTGAATTCAATCCCGACGCGATCTGATACATAGCGGTTGATCCAGGGCTGGTAGCGGTCCATCACCGGCAGCAGTTCCCTGCCAATGACCACGATGGCGGCATAGGCGATGATCACTATCGCCAGCAACTGCCACAGCCTGCGGGCCAGGGCGCCCAGAAATCGAACCCAGCTCAAGTTGCTATACCGGAATAATGTCGTACTGTTCCTGTGAATAGAGAGTCTCTACCCGGAACTCGATGGGCCGGCCGATAAATTCCTCGAGGTCGGCGACGTGATGGGAATCCTCATCCAGCAGGCGGTCAATCACCACCTGGGACGCCAGGACGATAATTTTTTCACACTCGAAAGCCCGGGACTCCCGGAGAATTTCCCGGAGGATCTCATAGCAGGCGGTCTCCGCCGATTTCAGCCGCCCACGGCCCTGGCAAACCGGGCAGTATTCCGACAGGATCTGACCCAGGCTTTCACTGGTGCGTTTGCGGGTCATTTCCACCAGACCCAGTTCCGACACCGCGGTAATCGCGGTTTTGGCCCGGTCCTTTTCCAGAGCCCGTTCAAAAGCCCTCATTACCTGGCGCCGGTTCTCAGTATCTTCCATGTCGATAAAGTCGACTATGATGATACCGCCCAGATTGCGCAGCCGCAGTTGACGGGCCAGGGCCGATGCCGCCTCCAGATTGGTCTTGAGGATGGTTTCACCGAGATTGCGGTGGCCGACGAAACCGCCGGTGTTGACATCGACCGTAGTCATGGCCTCGGTCTGGTCGATGACCAGGTAACCTCCCGACTTCAGCGGCACTTTGCGTTCCAGGGCCCGATTGATTTCGTCCTCGATGCTGTAGAAGTAAAACAGCGGCCGTTCGCCGGGGTAATGTTCGATCAGAGGCACCATGTCCGGGTTGATCAGGCTGGCAAACTTCACCAGGTGGCCGTGCACCTCCCGGGAGTCGACGCGGATTTTCTCGATGCCGGGCCGCACCATATCCCTCAGGGTGCGCAGTGACAGGGGCAGATCCTCGTAGATACAGGTGGCGACTCCGGCCTGGTCGATATTGTTTCGGATCAGCTGCCACATGCGGTGCAGAAAACGCAGATCACTGAGCAGGTCCTCGGCGGACACACCCTCGGCGGCGGTCCTGATGATATAGCCCCGGAGATTTTCCTCGCTGAGTTCCGCCAGGGCGGTCTTGAGTTCGCCTCGAAGCCGCTGGCGCTCCTCCTCGGCCTCAATCCGCTGGGAGACACCGACGTGCTCCACCCCGGGCATGTACACCAGGTACCGGGATGACACCGAGAGCTGGGTGGTGAGGCGGGCGCCCTTGGTGCCAATGGGGTCCTTGATCACCTGCACCACCACCTGTTCACCTTCACGCAGTAACTGGCGAATATCCGCCGGCGGCGTCCTGCTGGACCCGCAATCATCGGCCTCGGGGCGGTGATAGACATCGTCGGCGTGAATAAAGCCGGCCTTTTCCATGCCCATATCGACAAAGGCGGCCTGCATACCGGGCAACACCCTGACCACCTTGCCCTTGTAGATATTACCGACAATGCCCCGCCGGCTGCTGCGCTCGAAGGCCACTTCCTGGAGAACACCGTTTTCCACCAGGGCGACCCGGGTTTCCATCGGTGTAAAGTTGATCAGAATCTCACTCATGGATTGTATTGCCAGGTTTGGCCAGCAAAGGCTGCCAGCAGTGAATGCCCGCACACTGTAACAGTTCCGCGGTTTCCGCCAAAGGCAGGCCCACAACGCCGGAATAGCTGCCGTTGATGGCGCTGACGAAGACGGCGCCGTAACCCTGAATGGCGTAGCCGCCGGCCTTGTCCGCCGGCTCTCCGGTCCGCCAGTAATCCCGGCAGACGGACTCGGTCAGGCTGCGAAACCGGACTTCCGTGTTCGACAACCGGGTATCGAGTCCGTTCGTTGTCGCCAGGGCCACCGCTGTCAATACCCGGTGGCTGCGTCCGGACAGGCGCAATAGCATGGCCAGGGCCTGCTGTTGCGAGGCTGGTTTGCCGAAGATTTCGTCATCCAGGACGACACTGGTATCGGCGGCCAGGACCGGCAGGCCGGTATAAGACTGCCGGTTCCAGCCCAGGCGCGCCTTGTCCCGGGCCAGCCTCAGCACATAGTGGCCGGGGTCCTCACCCGATGCCGGCGTCTCATCGACCGCCACCGGCTCCGCGACAAAGCGGGCGCCGATCTGCTCCAGCAGCTGACGCCGCCGGGGAGAGGCCGAGGCCAGAATGAAATCGGGTGTCCAACGGCATACCACCATATTGACCAAACTCCCTTGAAATGCCCTCTGGCCGGTGGCGGTTGCTGGCGTTTATCGCGAAGGCTGATAAAACCAGTTCAACAGGCGGGCAAATATCGGCCAGACCAGCGTTGTGCTGACAACAGCATAAAACATGAACCAGGACTGGCCTTCCCTGCCCACCAGCAGATTGATGTAGATAACCACCAACTGGTAGAGGGTGGCCAACAACGCCACCAGGATGGTGTGATGCCACAGGGAAAAATGCTGCAGGCGCTGGCCGAACAGCTCCAGCAGGTAGGCGCAGACTGACAGCGCCAGGGCATGCTGGCCCAAAATGCCGCCGGTGATGAGATCAAACACCAGACCGCAACACCAGGCAAAACCGATACCCAGCCGGTCCGGCTCGGTCAGCAGCCAGTAGACAACCGCCAGCATCAGCAACAGCGGCCGCCAGTATTCCACGCCGCCCCGCAGGGGCAGAAAACTCAGCACCAGCACCAGCAACAGGCTCAGGGCCAGGGGGCGAAACAGGGACTGGCTAGCCACCGTCTTCGTCCTCCCCGGCGGACAGGTCCTCGACATTGGAGAACACCAGCAGCAGGTGGCGGCTGCGCTCGATATTGGCGGTGGGTTCCACCACCACGGACATATAGGCCTGGCCGGCTGACTGTTCGGTGGAAAGCACCTTGCCCACGGGGTAACCCACCGGGAAACGACCACCGAGGCCGGAGCTGACCAGGACATCGCCGGCGACGATATCGATGGTGGGCGAAACGTAACGCAGGGCCATGCGGCGATAATCGCCGGTGCCCTCGGCCACAGTGCGAACGCCGTTGCGCAAGACCTGGACCGGCACCGCGTGGCTGCTGTCGGTAATCAGCAACACCTGGCTGCTGTCCTTCCAGATACGAACGATCTGCCCCATCAGACCCCGGTCATCCAGTACCGGCTGGCCGATATAGGCACCGTCGCGGCTGCCGCGATTGATCAGGATTCGGTGACTCAGGGGGTCGGGGGAGACGCCGATCAGCTCCGCCACCAGCACCTTGTCATCGAGCAACTCGGTGGCATTGAGCAAATTGCGCAGGCGGGCGTTTTCGGCGGTAATCTCCGCCATGCGCAGCATCTGTGCCTTGTGGATCGACAGTTCGGTGCGCAGTTGTTCGTTTTCCGCCTCCAGTTCCTTGCGGGAGACCACGTTTTCGTCACCCCATTCACTGAGTCGGGCAGGAAGATTGGTCAGCCAGTGAAATGGCCGCGCGGCCTGTTCGAAACGGGACTTGGCGGGCTCAAGCCATTCAGTGCAGGTATCGAGGCCGATCAGTATTAAGGCGGTCAGACCCAGCAGCAGCAACCGCCGTGCGGGCGTGGGATCCGATGAAAATATTTTCTTGATGGTGAGACCTCAAGTCAGGGCGCCAGTACATCCAGATTCCGCTTGTCCATCATTTCCAGGGCCTTGCCGCCACCGCGGGCGACACAGGTCAGGGAATCCTCGGCGACAATCACCGGCAGTCCCGTCTCGTGGGTCAGCAACCGGTCGATATCCCGCAACAGGGCGCCGCCGCCGGTAATGACGATACCGGTTTCGGCAATGTCGGACGCCAGTTCCGGCGGCGACTGCTCCAGCACCCGCTTTACTGCCTGGACAATCACCGCCAGGGGTTCCTGCAGAGCTTCGAGAATCTCGTCGCTATTGAGGGTGAAACTCTTGGGCACCCCCTCCGCCAGGTTACGGCCACGTACGTCGATCTCGCGCACTTCCTTGGAGGGATAGGCGCTGCCGATCTCCATCTTGATCCGCTCCGCCGTGGTGTCACCGATGACGCTACCGAATTTGCGGCGCACATGATTGCTGATGGCCTCGTCAAAGCGGTCGCCACCGGTGCGCACCGAGTCGGAATAAACCACACCGTTGAGTGACAGGATGGCGATTTCCGTGGTGCCACCACCGATGTCCACCACCATGGAACCACAGGCCTCTTCCACCGGCATGCCGGCGCCGATGGCTGCGGCCATGGGCTCCTCGATCAGGAAGACTTCACGGGCGCCGGCGCTGTAAGCGGACTCCCGAATGGCCCGCTTTTCCACCTCTGTGGCCAGGCAGGGTACACAGATCAGCACCCTGGGGCTGGGAGGTATGATGCTGTGGGAGTGCACTTTCTTGATGAAATGCTGCAGCATTTTTTCCGTGACCTGGAAATCGGCGATGACGCCGTCCTTCAGGGGCCGGATGGCGGTGATATTGCCCGGAGTCCGGCCGAGCATACGCTTGGCTTCCACGCCGACGGCTTCGACTATTTTCTGACCGTGGTGATTGCGAATCGCAACTACCGAGGGCTCGTTGAGAACAATGCCTTTTTCGCGAACATAAATAAGGGTATTGGCGGTACCAAGGTCTATAGACATGTCGTTGGAGAACATGCCCCGGAGTCGCTTAAACATGGATGCAGTATTCCTTCAGATTCGGGACCCGGACACGGAATTTCCGGCGCCTGACAAAAGCCGCGACTCTATCAATCACGGGGATTCAGGGCAAGGCGTAAATATGCTACCGTTACGGCCCCGGTTACAGGGCCAAAGGCGAGTCGTTGGCCCTGTTTTTTAGTGCGGAAACTATAGCATGACAATAGAACGAGCGGATATTGAAAAACTCGCGGAGCTTGCGCGAGTTCAAATCAGTGAGGATAACATCGCAGCCACCAGCCGCAGCCTGGGCAATGTCCTGGCCCTGGTGGACCAGTTGCAGGCGGTCGATACCCGGGACATTGCCCCCATGTCCCACCCTCTGGACACCACCCAGCGACTGCGCGCCGACGAGGTCACCGAGCCCGACCACCGGCTAGCCTTCCAGAAAATCGCCCCGGCCATAGAAGACGGCCTCTACCTCGTGCCCCGGGTCATCGACTGATACCGCAACCCCTCCCCGACAGGATTTTTCTACCCCGATGCATAACCAGACCCTTGCCCAGCTGAGTGCCGGGCTCGCCGCCGGCGATTATTCCAGCGTCGAACTGACCCGGCACTTTCTGTCCCGGATCGAACAACTGGACCCCGCCTACAACAGCTTTATTACCGTCACTGCCGAGGCTGCCCTGACCAGCGCCATCGCTGCAGACGAACAGCGGGCCCGGGGCGAAGTCCACCCCCTGTGCGGTGTGCCCATCGCCCACAAGGACATCTTCTGCACCGACGGCGTACGCACCAGTTGCGGCTCGAAAATGCTCGACAACTTCGTGCCCCCCTACGACGCCACGGTGGTGGCCAACTTCGCTGCCGCCGGTGCGGTGGTGCTGGGCAAGACCAACATGGACGAGTTCGCCATGGGCTCATCCAACGAGACCAGCTGGTACGGGCCGGTGAAAAATCCCTGGAACACCGGCCTGGTGCCTGGCGGCTCCTCCGGCGGTTCCGCCGCTGCGGTCGCAGCCCGGTTGGTTCCGGCCGCCACCGCCACCGATACCGGCGGCTCTATCCGCCAGCCCGCTGCCCTCTGTGGCATCACCGGCCTCAAGCCCACCTACGGCCGGGTGTCCCGCTGGGGCATGATCGCCTTTGCCTCCAGCCTCGACCAGGGCGGCCCCCTGGCCCGCAGCGCCGAGGACGCGGCCCTGATGCTGAACGTTATGGCCAGCTTCGATCCGAAGGATTCCACCTGCGTCGACCGGGAAGTGCCGGACTACACCGCCGGGCTCAACGACAGTATTGCCGGCCTGCGCATCGGCATCCCGAAAGAATATTTCGACCCCGGCCTCAATTCCGGTACCGAGGGGGCGGTGCGCGACGCCCTGGCACAATTTGAGGCTATGGGAGCAACCCTGCACGATATCTCCCTGCCCCACTCGGCCCTCTCCGTGCCCGCCTACTACGTCATCGCCCCCGCCGAAGCCTCCGCCAACCTGTCCCGGTTCGACGGTGTCCGCTACGGCTACCGCTGCGCCGACCCGGTGGACCTGCGGGACCTGTACATGCGCACCCGGGCGGAGGGCTTCGGCGACGAGGTCAAGCGCCGCATCCTGGTGGGCGCCTACTGCCTGTCCGCCGGCTATTACGACGCCTATTACAAGAAAGCCCAGCAGGTGCGCCGGCTGATCAAGCAGGATTTTGTCGAGGCATTCAAAAGTGTCGACCTGGTCATGGGCCCCACCTGCCCCAACCCGGCCTTTGCCTTTGGCAGCAAGGGCGACAACCCGGTGGCCATGTACCTGGAAGACATCTATACCATCGCCACTAACCTGGCGGGGCTGCCGGGTATGTCCGTTCCCTGTGGCACCGTCGATGGCCTGCCGGTGGGCCTGCAGATGATCGGCAACTATTTTGACGAGGCGCGGATGCTCAATGTCGGCCACCGTTTCCAGCAGGTCACTGACTGGCACAATCGGACCCCGGAGGGCATTAACCCATGACAGCGGCAAATGACTGGGAAGTGGTGATTGGCCTCGAGGTCCATGTGCAACTGGCCACCCGAAGCAAGATTTTTTCCGGCGCCAGCACTGCCTTCGGTGCGGCGCCAAACAGCCAGGCCTGCGCCATCGACCTGGCCATGCCCGGCACATTGCCGGTGGCCAACGAGCAGGCGTTCCGCTTCGCGGTCATGTTCGGCCTGGCCATCGATGCTGAAATCGCCGAAACCTCGGTGTTCGAGCGCAAGAACTATTTTTACCCGGACCTGCCCAAGGGCTACCAGACCACGCAGCTGGAAAAACCCATCGTCGGTCCGGGCCACGTGGACATCCAGTTGCCGGACGGCGGCCACAAGCGCGTACGCATTCACCACGCCCACCTGGAGGAGGACGCCGGCAAGTCCCTGCACGAGGGCGACTGGCAGGTCAACGGCCGGCCCATGACCGGCATTGACCTCAACCGCGCCGGTACACCCCTGATCGAGATCGTCTCCGAGCCGGACATGCGCAGCGCCGACGAGGCGGTGGCCTTCGCCAGAAAGCTGCACTCCATCGTCACCTCCCTGGGTATTTGCGACGGCGACATGTCCCAGGGCTCCATGCGTTTCGACGTCAACATCTCCGTGCACCGCCCCGATACCCCATTCGGCACTCGCACCGAGACCAAGAACCTGAATTCGTTCAAATTCATGGAGGACGCCATCGCCCTGGAAGTGGAACGGCAGATCGACATTCTCGAGGACGGCGGCAGGATCATCCAGGAGACCCGGCTCTACAATGGCGAGACCCGCAGGGCCCGGTCCATGCGCACCAAGGAGGAGGCCAATGACTACCGCTACTTCCCCTGCCCCGACCTGCTGCCGGTGGTGATCGACTCACAGACCATCGAGGCCATTCGTGACAGCCTGCCGGAACTGCCGGATGCCAGGGAACAACGCTTTGTGGAACAGTACGGCCTTTCGGAGTACGACGCCGGCATTCTCGGCGACGAGGCGGATATGGCCCGTTTTTTTGAGGAGGTTGCAAAGCTGTGCGGTGACCCGAAGCTGGCCGCCAACTGGATTATGGGCGAACTGGCGGCACGGCTGAACAGTACCGACACGGCCATCGGCCAAAGCCCGGTCAATGCCGGGCAACTGGCCGGTCTGATCGCCCGCATCATGGACCATAGCATTTCCAACAACATGGCCAAGCAGGTGTTCGACGCCATGTGGAAAGGCGAAGGTGAGCCGGACGACATCATTGAGAAACGCGGCCTGAAGCAGGTCTCCGATGCCGGCGCCCTGGAAAAAATCGTCGATGAGGTCATCGCTAAAAATCCGGCGATGGTCCAGGACTACCTCGGCACCGATGAAAGCAAGCGCAAGAAAAAACTCGGCGGCTTTATGGGCCAGATCATGAAAGCATCCAAAGGTCAGGCCAATCCTCAGCAGGTGAACGAGATTCTGGTGCGCAAGCTCAACGACCTGCTCTGACCTCCACCGAAACCCTGAGGAGAAAAAATGACACTGAAAAAAGACAAGAAAAAAGTCCTCGGCGAAGTTTTCGACGACGAGCGCATTAAAACCTTCCTGCAATTTATTCCACCGGCGGGCGTCAGTGCCGACTACCATCTGCTGGAAAAGGCATACCGGGGTATGAAGGCGGAGAACTTCGAAACCTTTATCCGGTTTTTTCTGGAACAGGGTCACGACCTTAATGCCTGCAATCCCCAGGGAGAAACCATGCTTCAGGTGCTGCGCGGTCACCGGCAGGCAGAGGAGTACGTGGAAATTATGGAACGTAATGGTGCCGTATAAAATTTGAACAGAGCGACGCCATCCCGGCAGGGAATACAACCAGGGTGGTCAAACGCTGTGGCAAATCACCGGAATTCGTAACCCCGGGGTTATCGAATTTATATTCAAACAATAGCGTCAAAAAAAAAGAATTCGCGGCAAACTCTCACGCGTTTTCGTTGAACGGGCCCCTGACATCAGTAGTTCTGTCATCACCGGGTTTCCATCTACCGGTACAGTAAGCGCCTGGCGGGCTCTGATGGTCGATCGAGGCAGAATCAAGCGAAGAAATTTGCGCTTGCACGGCTTTCTGCAATCCGTTTTGCATCGGAAATCATCGTCTAAATATCTTAAACAAATCCATCGACAACGCTACTGAAAACCCGTCGTCGGGCTCGTCTGATAACGCTTGAATCAAGTAAAAATGGCGATTATGGTAATAACATCTTCGAATATCGGGTACGAATGCCTGTCATCATGCATAACCTTATCAGTGTGAGAATTCGTGGCGGCGTTAACGTACTCGCAGCTTGCCTGATTTTGCTTTCCGAACTGTACTCAACCACTGTCGTAGCGGAAATATTCGATGCCAATGCCGGCATTGCACTTCAGGTGCGCGAAACGGCTCAAGCAGGCGTCGTATCGGTCACCTGGCAGTCTACTGATGCGACAATCGAGACTGGTGCTAACGATTTTGAGCTTCAATATTATGTAGATAACGTAACAGAGTGGTACCCGCAGGTATCCACCGATGAGTCATCGGATAATGGCATTCCCCTGCTAATTGGCGAGGTGCCAGACTTCTTTTGTTTCAGAATGGTGGCAACCATCAATGGTGCGGGCACAATATTGGGGTATGGAACGTCGGGTAATGGACCGCCTTGCGCACCGGATCTGGACAACGACGGGATACCCGATTACGCGGATCCGGACGATGATAATGATGGCATCCCCGATATCTCCGACCCCGATGATGATAATGACGGCGTGCCCGATGCGTACGATCTGGCGACTGATCCAAACGTGCGCATGTTCTACGATGTCGATGGTACAAACCTCTACCGCCATTACATCGAGGCCCTGGCTTTCCACGGCATCACCTCCGGATGCGGCAACGACAACTACTGCCCCAATAACCCGGTAACCCGGGAGCAGATGGCGGTCTTTTTACTGCGGGGCATTCACGGTTCCAGCTACTTTCCGCCGGCCATTGCCCAAAGCCGCTTTAACGATGTCGATCCCAATCACTGGGCGGCGCCCTGGATAGAGCGACTGGCGGTGGAGGGTGTCACCTCGGGTTGCGGCAATAACAACTACTGTCCCAAGGTCGCCGTCACCCGGGCGCAGATGGCCGTGTTCCTGCTGCGCAGCAAGTACGGCGCCGGCTTCTTCCCGCCGGCCATAGGCTCGTCCGCTTTTAACGATGTGCCACTAGATAATCCCTTTGCCGCCTGGATCGCCAAACTGGCCGCAGACGGGGTGACCAGTGGTTGCGCCGTCAATCTCTTTTGTCCCGATGCCTCGGTAACCCGCGCCCAGATGGCGGTGTTCCTGGTCCGCACCTTCGGCCTGCCCCTGTACTTTACCCCGCTGGCCGAGGCCGCAGTCATGATTCAGAGCAGTCAACCGGCCGAGATGCTGGTGCTGGAAGCCGCGGGCGGCAGTGACGGTACCGGCGGCACCGTGCCGGCCGCCAGCCATTATCTCACCCAGGCCGAACTGCCCGGGCTCCTGCAGGATCGCCTGACTGATGCCGGCGCCAGTGCCGGGCAGCCCTTCAGCAGTGCCGACGGGCTGCTTATTGTCTTTGCCAGCGAGTCGAGCATTCTGGTCCCGGGGGACACCAACGACGCCAGGGACATCTTCCTGTACGACGTCGCCGCGGACCATTTGCAACGGGTCAGTGTCGACAGCCAGGGCAACCAGGCCGATGGCGCCAGCACCTGGGCTCGGATGGACGGCATGGGTCAGACCGTTGTCTTCAGCAGTGAGGCCACCAACCTGGCGGCGGTGGACAGCAACGGTGTCAGCGATATCTTTAGCCGTGATCTCCGGACTGGCGAGACCCGCCGCATCAGCCTCGACCCCGGGCCCGGCGCTGAACCGAATCCTGCCCGGCACCCGGCCATTGATGGCAGCGGTACCGAGATCGTCTACGATCGGGGTGGGAACAATCGACAGATACATCTGCACAACCTGCTCTATGGCGCCGGCGATGTCCTCACCGATGCTATCGATCTCTGGGGTGAGCCTGTCGACAGTCATCACCCGGGTATCAGTCCTGACGGCCGCTACATCGTCTTCCTTCGAAACAACCGGGATGCGGTAAAGGACACCAGTGACTGCCACGTCGTCCGGATTGACCGCAAAGAAAATATGAGCACTGAAGACTCCTGTGCCGCCTTGCTCGACCAATTAGAGGAACCAGCTCCGGTAATTGATCCGGTTACAAACGAAATTCAATGGATAGAAGGCAGGTAATCGTTTTTGCTTTTGTTTAGAGGTCACGTCCTAATGAGGGAATTTATTCCACATCTCTTGAGGGGAGGATGACCTTGAATATTGTCTTTGACATCGGCGGCGTGGTCGTGACCTGGCAACCGCAACTGATTGTCGCCCGGGTCTTCCCCGACCCGGATGTCCAGGCTCTGGTGCTGACGCAGATCGTCGGCCATGCCGACTGGATTGAAATGGATCGCGGCAACATGGGGCGGGAACTGGTGATCGCCCGCGCCGTGGGACGCACCGGTCTGTCGGAGGCCGAGGTGGACAAATTCCTGCGGCGTGTACCCCTGGAGCTGGTGGCCATTCCGGAGACCGTTGCCCTGCTCTTCCGACTCAAGTCACTGGGCCACAACCTGTATTGCCTTTCAAACATGGCCGTGGATTTTCTCGAGCACCTGGAGAAGACCTATACCTTCTGGGAAGTCTTCAAGGCCACCGTCTTTTCCTGCCACCTGCACCTGTGCAAGCCGGAACCGGCGATCTACAGCTATCTGCTGGAGACCTACGGCCTGGCCGGGAACGAAACAATATTTATCGATGACACGGAGGTGAATCTGTCGGTGGCGGCGCAATTTGGTATCACCACGGTAAAATTTGAAAGCCCGGCACAATGCGAAAGCCGATTACAGACTCTGGGTTGCCTCTAGGACCGCATCGGCGCCGGCGACTGAAACCAACACAGATAATCATTGTGTCGTTATCATCGGGGCAGACCTGAAGCCCCAACGGCAAAGCGCACATCAGTCTCCGGCAGACCCGATTTTTATCCGATCCCGCCATAACCGGATGGCATTAAATTTGCCTGATTCCAAGCCATCACGAACGGTGGGAGCCTGACGTTTCCGTGAATAACCCTGTTGACGTGTTGAATCGGGCCGGTTTGGCCGCCGTCAATCCCTGCCACCCCAAAAGACCCGCCTTCACCTGCCCTGCCGGTTGGGGGATATCATTAGAACCGCTATTCCACGGCACTGATATTGGGCACGCATAATCCCTGTAGCACTATTGGGCGGCACTTTTCAGCGACTACGTACGGCTGCAATCAAAAATTTGTATCCCAGGAGATGGACTATGGAACAAATCGTCAAGGCAATTGAAATCTGGGTCCCCGGCGCCAGGCAACCTGTGCTTGAACTGGGATCGGCATACTACGGCGATGTCGGCGATTTCAAAAGGACCGGCGAGGCCATCACTTTTGCCTACGACCAGGGACTGCCCGGCAAGACCTGGGCCAGCGGCCGCCCGATAATACTGCCGGATATCAGGAGTACCGATTTTCAGCGCACCGAAGCCGCCATGAAGGCAAATATCGTCAGCGGCATTGCCCTGCCATTTTATTCCGGGGAATTCCTGCAGGCGGTGGCGGTGCTGTTTTTTGGTGGTGGCAGGGATGTGGTCGGCGCTATGGAATTGTGGCAAACCGTCAGGGACAGCGATACCGAGCTGAGGCTGGTGGATGGCTATTATGGCGATCTGGACAAATTTGAATGGGTGTCCCGCCGGTTGACCATGAAGCGGGGACGGGGCTTGCCCGGCAGCGCCTGGGAACTGGGCAAACCTCTTATCATCGAAGATCTCGGTCAGTCCGGGACATTCCTGCGTGCCAGCCACGCCGAGGCTGCCGGTATAACCACCGGACTCGCGATTCCCTTCGACTACACGGAGCCCGAGGTCCAGATCCTGACCCTGTTGTCGGCAAAAGGGACACCCATTGCCCGTCGCTTCGAAATCTGGATGCCCAATGAGGACAGAACCCGCCTGCAATACGACTCCGGACACTGTATTTCAGGGACTGACCTGGCACTCGAGTATGCCGGCACGGCAATAATCAGAGGAGAGGGACCCCTGGGGCAGGCCTGGTTGACAGGCCGGCCATCGGTAGTGGCTATACCCGCCGGGGAAGGTCAGGCCCTGATTGTGTTGCCGATTATCAAGGACGCCAGCCTGGCATCAATGGTTTGCCTGGTGTTATAGCCGGGGTTGTCCGGGATATCCTCTGTGACAGGGCAGTTCTGGCCGGGCAGAGCTGACCGGATAATTGCATCACCGGCCTACTGAAACCGAAACGGGACAGGATTAACCCATTTTGAGCTCCACAAAAAACGGGACCCGAAGGTCCCGTTTGTCCACAAACGCCAACCGGGAGCTAGACGATGCGCGCCTTGACGTAGCTGCCCGGCGCCGGTTCCAGTTCACTGTAGTCAGCAGAGCCCAATGCCTCCGGGGCATCCACCAGTTGGCCTCCGCGCTTTTGCAACCAGGCGGACCAGTGGGGCCACCAGCTACCCTCGACCCGCTCGGCGGATTCCAGCCAGGCGTCGGCGCCGTCACCGGACTTGCCGTTGATCCAGTAGTTGCGTCGGTTTTTCGAGGCCGGGTTAATGACACCGGCAATGTGGCCACTGGCGCCGAGTACGAACTCGTGTTTGTCGAACAACTCGGCTCCCTGGTAGGTGCTTTTCCAGGGAGCAATGTGATCCTCCATGCAGGACAGGAAGTAGCAAGGGGTCTTGACCTTGGTTAGATCAATCTTCACGCCACATATCTCCAGCGCATTTGGTTTGCACAGGAGATTTTCCAGGTACATGTTGGTGATGTAGTAACAGTACATCTCCCCCGGCAAATTGGTCGGATCGCTATTCCAGTAGAGGATGTCAAACGGCGCTGGCGCCTGGCCCTTGAGGTAGTTGGTGACCACGTAGGACCAGATCAGGTCATTGGAGCGCAGCATGTTAAAGGTGGTGGACAGGCTCTTGCCGCTGAGAATACCTTCGGATTTGACCTTCTTGAGCAGACTGGACACCTGGGTCTCGTCGATAAAAACACCGAGGTCACCCGGCTCCTCGAAATTGAGCAGGGTGGTGAGGAAGGTCGCCGAGGCCACGGTGTTATCCTTGCGGGCGGCCAGCACCGCCAGGGTGGTGGCCAGAATGGTGCCACCGACGCACCAGCCGACCGTATTAATCCGATTTGCGCCGCTGATTTCCTTGACCACATCCAGGGCCTTGAGCACCCCGGTCTCGACATAGTCATCCCAGGACAGGTTGCTCTGGTCACTGGTGGCATTGACCCAGGAAATCAGGAACACGGTCTGGCCCTGCTCTACGGCATACTTGACGAAGGAATTGCCGGGCTGAAGATCCAGAATGTAAAACTTGTTGATACAGGGCGGAACGATCAGTGTCGGCCGGTCATTGACCTGTTCGGTCCGGGGCTTGTACTGAATCACCTGCATGATCTCGTTCTGGAACACCACCGATCCCGGCGTGGTGGCAATATTCTCACCCAGGACGAAGGCGCTCTCGTCGGTCATGGTGATGCGGCCCTTCTCGAAGTCACCGAGCAGGTTCTGCAGACCCTTGACCAGACTCTGGCCCTTGGTTTCTATTGCCTGCTGGATCACTTCCGGGTTGGTGGCCGCGAAATTGGTTGGTGACAGGGCGTCGATATACTGCTGGGTATAAAACTTCAGCTTGGCCTGGCTCTTTTCATCAACGGGGGCATCAGACACGATCCTGCTCAGCAGGTTTGAAGCGATCAGGTAGGATTCCTTGATATAGTTGAACACAGGGCTTTCGGTCCACTCCTCGGAGGCAAAGCGGCGATCCGTGGGTGCCGGCTTTGGCTTGCCGGAGATCAATTCAGACCACATATCCATGGAGGTCTTCTGGTACTCGGCGATGGTATCCATCCAGCCCTGGCGGTCATGGGGTTGTTCGAAAAGCTCTTTCCAGGCGCTGTTGAGGTTATCGAGGTATTCCTCACCGACCTTACCGGCAAACATCTCCATTACCTTGTGGGTTTCGGCGCTCATTGCAGAAAAGAAATTCTGGGCAGGATTGGTATCTTTATTATCCATGTTGGTTTCCATCTTCGTTATCGGCTGGAGCCCGGTTACAGCAGCAGAGGCTGACTGCAGCCAGAGTTATGAGGGGTTATAACCGTCACATTATAGCGGCTCGGGAACAAGATTCAGAGTGCGCGGCAAAATTTCCGTTTGCAGTCGCCACCGGCCACTGATAAAAAACTGTCACACACCAAAGATCGCCGGGTTTCCAGCACCACGATGCCCCCTAAAGAATCATTGAGCGCCATAGCCATCGGGTTGACATTTGTGGCCTTTTTTCCCTATATCCGCTCGATTTTTCAAGGGAAAACCCGGCCGCATCTGTTCTCCTGGATCATCTGGGCCATCACCACCCTTATTGTCTTCCTGGCCCAGCTAGAGGCAAAAGGCGGCGCCGGTGCCTGGCCA
>QJWQ01000111.1 GCA_003235325.1 Gammaproteobacteria bacterium
AGTTTGCAGTTAATCAGGTTCATGACGGTTGCACCGTCAGCCAGCCCGATTGTTAATGTTTTTTATGCCCTGATCCCAGACCCCCAACTTTTGACGGCGCTCTACAGCGCCGTTTTTTTTTTTGGAATCTTGAATCCAGACCTGCCACTCGCTGCGTCAAACAGTTGAAACACCAATTTGTTAGGCTCTAAATCAGAGGAATTCACTATGAAAAAGATACTTTTAACCTGGATGCTGGCCCTGGTACTGATCTCACCGGTTATAGCCGCCGATGATTCTGCGACCGGGGAAAATGACGCAAATGGCCTCGTGACCGACATGGCGGCCCCGGAGGCTACACCGGCCCCCGGTGAAACCGGGGTAGCCAATGTAACCGATGAAAACCGGCAAAAGGAGTTTTCCACCGCCATCCATGAAGTCATCGCAGAACTCAAGGGTGAAATCGAAGGCCTGGACCCCGAGGAAAAAGCGGCATTGAAACGGGCGCTCAACCAGGGCGTCGAGGTCGATGTAGACCATCAATTTGATCCGGGCGCCGTCGGGGTGTGGATACCCATACTGGCCATTAGCCTGTCCCTTGGCGGTCCCATTATTATTGTCGGACTGGTGCTCTACGCGTCCTATAGAAAGCGCAAGCAGCGCCTGGAGATGATTGACAGGTTTATTGACAACAATCGTGAAATACCCCAGGAAATTCTCGACAATCTGGACGGTGTCGGCGAAGTCAAAAATAATCTGCGCAGTGGTTTGACCCTGATGGGTGTTGGTTTGGGTGTCATCCTTGGTCTGGGAATTCTGGCCGGCTGGGAAGTCGGGGCATTGGGTCTGATTCCGTTTTTCATCGGCCTGGCCCGGTTGTTGATCTGGAAACTTGAAGAAAAACAGGCCTGAGTGCCCCCGGCAGCACCTTAGCCACCAGTGTCATTAAAAGAGACTATCGGCAATGGATATCGACGACATCACCCTGATCAGAAGAGTGGTCACGGAGAAAAGCCATCGTGCCTTTGCGGAGCTGGTCAAGCGCTACCAGTCCCAGCTCCGCTACAGCCTGCGCCAGCTCACCGGCTGGAACGAGGCGCTGGCGGATGATCTGGCCCAGGAGACCTTTATCAAGGCCTACCAGGCATTGCCGGGCTTCAAGGGCGATGCCAAATTCTCCAGTTGGCTCTACCGGATTGCCTACAATCAGATGGTCAGCCACTTTCGCAAGGCCAGTAACAGGGAGGTCTCTACCGACCAGGAACCGGTCGAAACGGTGCAACAGGATGATCACGGTGCTCTGCAGCGCGACCTGGCCCGGGCCATGAAGCAGTTGCCGGAGGCACAGCGTATGGCTCTGCACCTGTACCTGCACCGGGAGTGCAGTCATCAGGAGATTTCGGATATCATGAACATTCCCCTGGGCACGGTCAAAACCCACATTGCCCGGGGTAAAGACCAGCTCCGCCAGTTACTGGCGGGTTGGCAGCCAGGAGAGACAGCATGAACGGCAGAGACAGCATCGACCAGCTTTTTGCGACCAGCCGCGAGTTCGAGCCCTACATCAGCGATGAAGGTTTTACTGCCGGGGTGATGGCCAGGTTGCCGGCAGCAAGATTGATCCCGTTCTGGAAGGAATGCCTGATTACCCTGGCATTTACCCTTGTCGGTTGCCTGGTGGCCCTGTATTTTTTCCCCGCTGGCCAGCTGCTCTCGAGCCTCCCCTCCAGTTTTGTCATCAGCCCGCTGACCATCGGCGGGTTGTCCGCCCTGATTGCCCTGATGGCGGGTTCCACCTGCTGGGCAGTGGAAACCAACCGCATTTGAATGTGGTCACCCGTGGTGCGATCACCGATTTCGGTCGCAAAAAGAATGGCCGCAAGCTATGGACCTGAGCCCATTGAAATCGAGGATTTCTCTTTTCTTTCCTGAAGAGCCTGCACCAGCGCCATGTCCTGACTAAATATTGCTGGCGGCGTTCTTTTCGATGACAGACCAGCCCCTGTGGTCCCTGTCATTGGCATCTCGGCAACTTTAGCGCCAGGGCTGTCCGCAATCGGCTATTGCCGAAAGTCGACATCTTGCTGAAGTCCTCCCTTGCAATAGGCAGATACTGGCAGTCAATAGCCTGCTGATTCAAGGCGTCGGGATCCGGGTCGTGCACATAAAAGCAGCGATTGTCGATATGGGTAATGGCTACCCAGTGTGGTGTTTTCTTGCCATCGAGACGATAGGTGCTTATGAGCGCAATGACGGCATAGCCCTTTTGCAACCATCTGGATATTTGCTGTTGGGTAATATCCCTGTAGGTAATCTTGATTTCACTGGACTCATTGGCCTGTTGTAAAAATTGTTCGTGCACCAGCGCCATAATTTCCTTTTTGTGCTGTGACCGAACGCCGTCCAGGAAAAGGGCGCCTTTGGTATTGAGATAAACACTGACATCGAAGCCCCGCTTTTGTGCGGCAATTGCCAGGCCCAGGGGGTGGCAGCCACCGAGGCCTGAGGTCATAAAAATCGTCGTGGCCTCGCGCCAGATATCCAGTTCAAGTGTCTGGTCAGGGACTATGTTCGCTTTCAGACTCGCCATCGCCATCATGATCGCAGCCGGGCCGCAGGTAAAATCGGTGGTCTGCTGATACCAGGGTGTTGGCCTTTCAATTTTGCCGCTGTCGACGTGCTGAATGATTTTCTGCATCCGCAGGGCATCGCCATGGTCTTCGTAATAATTGACGTACTCACCGAAAACCCGATACCCACGTGCCTGATACAACTGAATGGCGGCCTGGTTATCCTTGGCCACCTCAAGACGCATAAAAAGTCGCCCATGAGCGGCGGCAACGGTCTCCAGTTTGTCCAGTAGACTCAGGGCAATGCCTCGACCACGCATCTCTGGCAATACAGCCATTGAATATAATCTCGCCAATCTGGTGCCGCGATGACACCACAGCAGACCATAACCGACGGTATTTGCCTGGTATTCTGCCACCCAGAGTTCCCCGTGTTCAGCCTGAATCCATCGACGAAAACTGCGTTTGTTCAGTCTGTCAGAATCGAAACAGGCTTGCTCTATCTCAAACAGTGAATCCACGTCTTTCTGGTCGGCGGCGCGAACAGTGAGTGCTTTGAGGCCAGGTTTGGCAGCGGTCATGAATAAAATCCGAATACGCGCTGAACCACCTGCCAGGCCTTGAACAGTGCAGCCTGCTGCCATAGGGAATCGTCAGGACAGAAATGTCTCAGCATGGCGCTTCTTTGCGCGGCATAATCGGCTTCAGTGATCCGGGCCGGCTGCCTGTCTCGCCAGAACAGGTGATCATCCAACACGCAATTGAAAAGGGCATCGGTGCCGTAAGTGCCAAATTCCAGGGTTAAATAGCAACCGGCGTTTTGCATCAGCTGGTGCCACCGATAATCGAGCAAACCCCGTTTGGCAACAGAAAAGGAACCGCCTTCGTCGGTGATTGCCACGGCGGGACCAAACAGCCTCTGGGCAAACGCATTGGCCCTGCTGCCCGCGGGATGATCGGAAATAAGTTCGCCATAGGCCCATGGGCCGAGGCCCGTATGTAAATCCAGAACCACCAGTTGCCGCTGGTTCAATGACCAGGTTTCAATCGCCTCGTCGATAACCTGTCTGGAAAAACTGGCGTGGTCACCGCCGTAAAATGGCGCCCAGGGGGTGTGATACTGACCACCGCTGAAAACCTCATCAAAACGTTGTTGTCCCCATTTGGCGGTCAGAGTTTGCATGGTCTCCCGTCGTGTGGATTTTTCAGTGATTGTTAAAAGATCGAGCACCGATTGATAGTGATCCGGCGCAGCCGGCAAAGATGAAAAATCAATAAAATTACGATTGACATCAATTCCTTCCTGATCGCAACGCCGCGCCCATTCCATGCCCCAGGGGTTTAAGCCATGGATCATAAGCAGGGCCAGGTCTTCGGGCAAACCCAGTGTGGCGGCCGGTAGTCTGCGATTTGGGGACGTCTCCTTCCCCGAAGAAGGCTCTTTGTGTGAACCCTGTTTCTGGTCAGAGAAAGGTTGCCTGTCGGAGGAAGGTTCCCGGACAAGGTTTGACAGCAAAAACCGCTGAATCGCACTGCCACAAAAGCCTTCAACGCCGTGAGTTCCACTAATGATCACCAGAACCTTGTCGGCTTCAGGACCGCCGATGAAGGCGGCATCGCAAGCCAATTCATCGTACTTCGGCAGCGGCCATGATTGCAGACTCGTTGGCAGATCTGGCAACTGTTGCAGTCCCGACAAAAAATATTGCCGACACTGACGGTACTCGGTTGAGAATGGTTCATTCAGGTAAAACATGAATTTCTGCCTGTCTCCTGTTGCCCGCTAATGTCGAGGGCGCTGTGAAAATTGCCTCAATCTGCATATTCAGCTCATTGCCCGAACAGGCGATTGCTATTCTGTGATTTGCGCCGGAATTGGCGCTTTACCGAAAAAAATAGCGCAAAACCAGCCGGTATCAAGTCGATATACGCTTCTCATACGTTACCTGATCAGTCGGCGATTTGGTTAACTGTGTCCGGGCTGGCCTCCCGGTCATTTTCAAAAAAATATGTTCATTGGCATGATGGATTGAACTGGACTTCCCGGCGCCAACAAAACCGAATTTTTGATACTCCCGCCCATTGTAATCTCGCACACAGGATTCGGAGCAAGCAATTTGCTTTCATATCATTCAGTCACTGTTCTGTGTGAAATGTCCTGACATCTGGCAGCAGGGGGCGCCAGAATGCGGCAATGCAGGTTCGCACACCGGCTTCGCCGGTTCAGCGGCAGACTTATAAGGGCCTGTTTCGGGTTCGACACCTGATGCAGGTCAGTACCTTCCGGTATCGAAAACGCTACAATTGAGCTGAAACCAGTGGGTTCCTGCCGTGTACGATTTGACCTTGCTTGCCATCATCTGGGCGGGCGTTTTCGCCGCTGCCTTTGCAGCCCATCGCAGTCGGCTGACACCCGTATTGTGGTATTTGCTGCTGGGGGCTGTTTTGGTTAATGTCGGCTGGCTGCCAAGGGAAATGCCCTCTTTTATCGTCGACTTCGCCGAACTGGGCATTATTCTCATCATGTTTGCGTTGGGCTTTGAAGAAAACACCAACAATTTTCTCAGCGGTATCAAGCGCAGTTGGGGCATTGCCTTTTTTGGGGCAGTGGTACCTTTTTGCGTGGCCTATGGTGCAACATTCTGGTTCTGGAATGATGTCAATACTGCGCTGTTGTGCGGGCTGGCCATGACGGCCACTGCCGTCTCGCTCACCATGGTTTCGTTGAAATCAGAAGGCTTGCATCAGACACCGGCAGCGACCGGCATCATGACGTCGGCGGTACTCGATGATATCGGATCACTGGCACTGGTTGCGATACTGGTACCGATGGCGACAGGCGAGGCCGCGATTTCCATCCCGGGCATAGGACTGGTAGTCGGTAAGGCGCTGCTGTTTTTTGTGCTAATTACGATTCTTGGCGGCTGGTTATTTCCGGCCAGACATGGCTGGGTATCCAGGTTTCCGCTTGTCGGTCCTTTTGGTCTGCGCAATCTGCTGGCGATGGGACGTGGCGAATACACGGTACTGGCACTACTGTTAATTGCCGTGCTGGTGGCAATCATCGCACACGGATTTGGTTTTCATCCCGCCGTGGGCGCTTACATGGCCGGCCTGATCATTAAACAGGAGTATTTCGACTACCATCCCGACCGTCAGGTCGATTTTTATCAGCAGGCGAAATTTATCATCGACAATATGGCCTTTTCCTGGGTTGGTCCTGTATTTTTTGTCGCCCTGGGCACTCGACTGATATTTGATCCGGAAATCATTCTGGACATATTGCCGCAGGGTCTGCTGCTTTTTATCGGACTTTTCATCGGCCAGATTTTATCGGCCTGCCTCGCCGCCCGATACACAGGACATTTTGACTGGCCGTCGAGCTGGATGATTGGTTTTGGCATGCTCGGCCGTGCCGAACTGGCATTTGTGGTGATGGATATCGCCTATGTGCAGCATTCAATCATTGATACCGATGCCTTCTATCTGCTGATGTTGACGACGTTTTTATTGAATATTTCTGTTCCGATCAGTATACGATGGTGGAAATATCGGTTCGCCGCCAGCCTGTAAACAGGCATCCGGGAAATGGTTTAATCGTAAAAAATATCGGGCCCCTCGCGGCCTTTTTCTCGGGACACCTTGTGACTACCGGCTGACTATCGGGAGAGTTTCACGCGGTCCGGTGAGGCGATGATTGCTCATCCTGTTCATCAGCGGTTTTTTGCCATTAATTTCGAGAAAATCGTCCGCAGCCCTGTCTCGTTGTCGGGCTAAGTATCGGTGAGTTTTTTCCCGGCAATTAGCCGCAAGTGATAGCCTTGAGAGCATCAAAGTTGAGGATTTCCAGTTCTTTCTTATCGACGTTGAGCAGGCGCTGTTTCTGAAAACGACTCAGAATCCGGCTTACGGTTTCCACTGTGAGCCCAAGGTAATTGCCGATATCCGCCCGGGACATGGGCAACCGGAATCGGCTGCTGGATAGCTTTCGTTGATGGTTGCGCGCTGAGATGCTGAGCAGCAGAGAGGCAACACGCTCCTCGGCACTGTGCTTGCTGAGCAGGGTGATGAGTTGTTGATCGCGATTTATTTCCCGGCTCATCAAATCGAAAAAGTGGCGTTGCAGGGTGGGTATATTGAGGTTCAGTGTTTCCAGCTTGGCGAAGGGGATTTCACAGACCGCCGAGGTCTCCAGGGCGACAGCAGTGTTGTTGTAGCGGGGGAAGGCGATACTGGCCATGCCGAAGGTTTCAGCAGGCAGGTAAAAACCGGTGATCTGCTCCGTGCCCTGGTCAGACAACATCAACGTCTTGATCGCACCGCTTTTCACCACATAAATGGAGGTAAATGGATCACCGGCAGTGTAGATATGTTGATCCCTGTGGAACGAAAGGCTGCCCTCGATAACACTGACCACGGTCTCGAATTCCTCAGGTCCCAGAGCCACTGGCAGGCAAAGAGTCCTGAGCAGACAGTCGCTGCAATTGGCAGTGGCATTATGCAGGCATCGTGCCTTGATTAGCATGATCGCGACACCGGTTTTTGTAAGGGTTTGACATCCATAACTTTCCCTGTTGGCAAGGCTTTGGTCCGACAAAGTGTAACCTTTTAGCCCTGACCAGTCACATTTAAATTGATGGAAAGCTGGCCTTTTTGAATTCTTGTGTTTGCTCTTGCCGGGCAGAAAAATGGTCGCCAGCAACGATAACCTTTATTAGTGTTAACAGGCCCTACGTCCTACACTCATTACTATCCAGGGAGAAGCTTATCGTCTAAGTTTGCTTCTACTGTTGGCCTGTAAAGACTGATTTCATATCCCGAGTGGCTGGAGGTGCGCCTTGAAAAAAATTCTTGCCGTGATCACGGACTGGCAAACAGCGCCGTCTGTTATCGATCGCTCGCAACTGCTGGCCGGGGGGTTGGCTGGCGATATCGTCGTCTATCGGCCGGTCCACGATCAGCTTGAGGAACTTAACCGCTATATCGGTTTTGATAACTACCAGGAACTCCGGGACCAGATTCTCGTTGATGAGCAGGCGAGCATGGTGACCTTGCTGGAGGGCCAGAAACTGGAGTCCGTGCTTGAATGGCAGTCGAAGCCCTATGTTGGCATCGTCAGCCAGGCTAAACGTATTGACGCCGATATGGTGATAATGGCTGTCAGTCGGCACTCGGTGCTGGGAGACCTGATGTTGAAACCCGACGACTGGCACCTGGTCAGGGATGCGCCATGCCCGGTACTGCTGATCACCAGGAAAAAACACGCTGTTCAGTCAGTCATCGCCGCCATTGATTGCCTGGCAGACGTCGGGGAAAGCCATGCCCTGGCGGGTCGTATTCTGGACCGGGCCAGGGCCATGGCAGACGTCACGGGAGTACCGCTCCATGTGCTCAGCGTGTTACCGGACCCGGCAATGATTTCCGCGGTAATGAATGACTCACCGGTGATGTTGAGCTTCAGGGATGAAGCCGAAAACATGGCCAGAAGTCGTCAGCAAAAGTTGATCGAGCGAATTGGTGTTGCTGTGGAAAAGAGTCACTTCAGCTTTGGCAGACTCGAAGAGGTGCTGCACGAAACAGTCACTGCGGAACAGTTGCTGGTCATCGGCACTTCGGCCCACAGGGGGCTTTGGGGGATTGTCCACGGCAACTCCGCAGAGCGGCTTTTACATCAGTTGCAGGGCGATATGCTGGTGGTCAGTTAGGCGTCAATGTTGCTGAAGAAATATTGAATGCTCTCTGTCATCCTGTCGGGTATGGCGATCACCAATCCGGTTACCCGGACTTGTTCCAGAGTTGCTCCAGGCGTTGATCGCGGCCACAGCGATAACGGTAGTATTTGTAACGCAACGGGTTTTTCAGGTAATAGTTCTGGTGGTAGCTTTCAGCGGGGTAAAATGTCGACGCCGGGGTAATGGCGGTGACCACCGGTTTGCCCAGAACATTGTCCCGATCAAGCTGCTCCCGACTGGCCAGGGCCAGAGCTTTCTGTTCTTCGTTTGAATAAAAAATTTCGCTGCGGTACTGGCTGCCACGATCGCAGAACTGGCCGCCGGCATCCAGGGGGTCGATATTGTGCCAGAAGACATCCAGTAAGGATGCGTAACCAATCTTGGTCGGGTCGAAGACCACTTTGACCGCCTCCGCATGGCCTGTGTTGCCGGCAGAGACCTGTTTGTAGGACGGCTTGTCGACATGGCCGCCGGTATAGCCGGAAGTGGTGCTGACCACACCGGGGAGATGATCAAACGGACCCTCCATACACCAGAAACAGCCACCGGCGAAAATCGCCACGCCCAGTCCGCCAGGACCGGTTTTGGCAGTCACTGGCGTTTCTCCGTTTTCGGCAAATGTCAACGACACGGCAAAAAAGCTCAACGGCACGCCCAGGGAAAACAGGGACAGGGCGAGCAATGACAGCAACAGGCGGCGCAAGCTCGGGATTTTTGCTCTTGTTGGATTCTCTCGGCTGGGATTCATTGAAGCGAATCATTGGTTGTGGGTAGAGAATTCGACACTCGGGTGCCGCTGCGGTTCCACGGCTGCCGGAACCGGTTATTTCAGTGATAACCGAAAAGTTTAGAAAAATTGGAAAATTTACTGGCTGGCAGGATTTGCAGAGAAAGCCGGGCTATTCAGGGTGAATTGGCAGAGGAATGACGCCGCCACCCTGTCGAACAGGCAGGTGACCAATTCCTTCGGGTTACCAGCCGCTGGTCATACTGGCAGCTCACAAGCTGAAATAAACAACGCAATTGACCGGGGCGGCCGCCCGTTCAGGCCAGCAATTCGTCGACCAAGACCGGCACCACTTCTGTAGCGGGCCCGTATACCTGCCGATCAAACCGGGAGCCTGACGCCGAGGGTTCCAGATTCAGTTCCAGTGTCCGGGCACCGACCTGGCTGGCAACTTCCAGGAAGCCCGCCGCGGGATAGACATAGCCGGACGTGCCGATGGCGACGAACAGATCGCACTGATTCAGGGCCTCGTAGATACGGTCCAGATGCAGCGGTATTTCACCGAACCAGACCACGTCCGGCCGCAGGTGGCCGGGTTGACCGCAACAGGGACAGAGTGATTTGGCACTGCAGTCCTGACGCCAGGGAATGATTTTGCCGGTTTCAGTGCAGCGCAGGTTGAGCAGTTCCCCGTGCATGTGTACCAGCCTTTGGCTGCCGGCCTGTTCGTGCAGATTATCGATATTCTGGGTAATCAACAGCAACTCACCGTGGTATTCGCGGTCCAGTCGGGCCAGTGCCCTGTGCGCGGCATTTGGCTCGATACCGCTGAGCAGTTGCCGGCGACGCTGGTTGTAGAAACGGTGCACCAGGTCCGGATCGCGGTGGAAACCTTCCGGGGTGGCGACGTCCTCGATGCGGTGTTCTTCCCAGAGGCCGTCGGTGGCCCTGAAAGTGCGGATGCCGGACTCGGCGGAGACACCGGCGCCGGTCAGAATGACGATGTTGTTGCTGGATGCCATGGTTTGTGGTCCCGTGTCATTAAAGCCGTTCCGATGACAAACCGGATTCCGGCTAAAAACCCGGGTGCACCGGCCGCGAGCCCCCGCACCAGTGCCTGAGGCCGGCAACAGTTTCCTGAATCAAATGGCTATAAAGTGCTGGCACCGGCAAACGTTTTCTGGAACGATTGGTCGCCATGCGATAGCCAAAAACTGGATAACACTGATGCTGGATACACGTCCGCTGTTGCTCAACACCGACTTTCCGCCCCTGTTGCGGTCCGCCATGATAACGCTGCAGGTCAATCTGGGCTATCGATGTAACCAGAGTTGCAGCCACTGCCATGTCAATGCCGGTCCCAATCGAACCGAGATGATGGACTCGCAGACCCTGGAACTGGTGGTGGAGGTGCTTCGGCGGCGCCGACCCGGCACCCTCGACCTGACGGGAGGCGCACCGGAACTGCATCCCCGTTTTCAGGAACTGGTGAAGGCCGCCAGGGATCTGGGCATTGAGGTTATCGACCGCTGTAACCTGACGGTTTTGCTGGAGCCGGGATACGAGGACCTGCCCCGGTTTCTGGCTGATAACCAGGTAGGCATTACAGCCTCGCTGCCCTGTTATTCCGAAGCCAATGTCGATGGCCAGAGAGGCAAGGGTGTGTTTGAAAAAAGTATCCTGGCCTTGCAGAAACTCAATCGCCTGGGATACGGCCGGGGCAAACACAGCCTCAATCTGGTCTACAATCCCACCGGACCGTTCCTGCCGCCACCCCAGGGTCAGCTTGAGCGGGACTACAAGGAGCGGTTGCAGGCAGATTTTGGTATCGTTTTTGACAACCTGTTTACCATCACCAATTTGCCCATCAGCCGATTCGGCGCGGTGTTGCTGGCCCAGGGGCAGTACCGGGACTACATGACTCTGCTCAAGGACAATTTCAGTGCCGGCAACATGGAGACCGTCATGTGCAGAACCCTGGTCAGTGTCGACTGGCAGGGCTATCTCTACGATTGTGATTTCAATCAGATGCTGAACCTGCCGATGGCGACAAACACCAACGCTGCTCCTGCAGCCGAAAGCGATCAGCTTATCGCCGCTGCCGATGCCCGGCACCTGAAAGACCTGCTGAGTGACGATTTTTGCGGTGAGTCGATTGTCACCGGTGAACATTGCTACGGCTGCACGGCCGGGCAGGGCAGCAGTTGCGGTGGTGCCCTGACAACCCGTTAATTGATACCGGCCTCATGGAAAATTCTGCAGCCTACCTGTCCTTTATCCTGCCAGTACTGAATGAATCTGCCGGTCTCGGCGCCACCCTGGCGGGGCTCGAGAGCCTGAGGCAGAACGGCGCGGAAATCATTGTGGTTGATGGCGGCAGTAGCGATGCGTCGCCGCTTCTGGCTCGATCAATGGGCGCCACTGTGATGGAAACCGGGCAGGGCAGGGGGCGGCAAATGAACGCCGGTGCGCGACAGGCCAGCGGCGACATCCTTGTGTTCGTCCACGGCGATACCCGCCTGCCAAAAAGCGTTCTGGACTTCCTGGAGAATGGCGGACTGAAAAGGGCCGCCTGGGGATATTTCAACGTCAGTTTGTCCGGCAGTTCCTGGCAGTTTCGCCTGATCGAATCCCTGATCAACTGGCGTTCCCGGTTATCGGGTATCGGTACCGGCGACCAGGTCATATTTGTTCGGCGCGAACTGTTTGTCGAGACCGGCGGCTATGCCGACATTCCCCTGATGGAAGACATTGAACTGTGCAAGCGACTGAAGCGGCACCACGGCCGGCCGGTCAGGGTGCCGCTGGTGGTGATTACCTCCAGTCGTCGCTGGCAGCAACAGGGCATTGCCAGGACAGTGGTGCTGATGTGGTGCCTGCGGCTGGCCTATTTCATCGGCGTTTCCCCCGGCAGGTTGGCGAAGATATATTACCGCTGAGGAGTTTGCCCGATCCCTGACACCATATCCGTTTTCGATGCCGACGCCCTGTTAATCCAGTTCGCCCGCTCGCCGATCCCGGGGCGGGTTAAGACCCGGCTGCAACCGGCCCTTGGCGCCAGCCGATGCCTGGAATTGCATCGGCGTCTGGTGGCCCGGACCTTTCATACCCTGGTGCAATCAAATCTGGCGCCGGTTCAGATCTGGCATACGGCCGAAGGTGGCGACCATTTTTTTGGCGAGCTCGTTGCTCGGGAGTCTGCTTCGGGACCAGCAGATCGACAGACCACAGCGCCGGGATGCACGATATTGACCCAGACCGGAGACAATCTCGGCGAACGCATGTGGCGGGCATTTTGCCGTGGTTTCGAACAGGCCTCCCGGGTGGTTTTGGTGGGCAGCGACTGTCCACATTTACACACTGCGGTTTTGGCCGAAACCCTGGAAAGACTCAAACAAGGCGCTGATGCCGTGTTGGGACCGGCGCTGGATGGTGGCTATTACCTGTTGGCATTGCGGCGACCCGAAGCAGCCATTTTTACCGATATCCACTGGGGTACCCGAACCGTTTCTGACCAGACCCGTGCCCGAATGCGCGATCTCGGTTGGCGCTGGCATGAACTTGAGCCCCTTGGCGATATCGACCGCCCGGAGGATCTGAAATTGTTGCGCAACCTTGAGGGCCTCGGGGACTTTTGCTTACCCTGAGCTGTCCGGGTCCTGATTACAACGTATCATTTTCACAAAAAAATAAATAACCAGCTGAAATGAAAAGATTTATTTTTATTGACGTTTTCCGGTTTTAGACCTATTTTTCACTAAAACGCCGGGATTAAATAACCGGGTTTTTTCTGAGCCGGTCATGCTTGAATCAGGCCGTAGGGTATCCAGCTTTATCAAGAGGTGCTTTCGGAATGAGTGGCGAAAAGAACGTTGAAATTGATGAGGACGATGACATCGTGGAAGACACCCCGGAGGTTTCTGAAAAAACAACCGGTCTGGCCGATATCGAGGCGCGCAGAAAACTCGAAGCCAGACTGGAGGAGCGGCGCCTGAGTAAACTCATCCAGGATTACGATTTCGATCTGGATTGAGATCTCGGAAGGAATTCAGGTCGACAGCCTTGTCGGCATTGAATTCATGCATAGTAAACACCCCGGCACTTTTATGTCGGGGTGTTTTGTTTTTCATTTCGTCTGTCTGACCGGCTGTACGCTCTCTCTTCTGTATCCGTGTCCTGCATTGTGCTCCAATCACCTGCAACTACTGGCAGCTTCTGAACGCGATTGGGGCTACCGTTTACAGTGGTGGTCAATCGCATCTGTGAGCCCCGAATTCGATCATTTTCCGCCTGGATGTCCGCCCGACGGGCGACTGCCCGGACATTACTGCAAAAGCAATTCGTCGCCGAGAGAAAGCGTCCCGGAATGATTCTGAACGAGAGAATTGGCCGGATTGACTGGACAGGTCCGGGGGCAGGCTTTAACCCTGCACCTTTAACCCTGCACCTTTAACCCTGTACGTTGACCGGTTTTTGGGCATAATACCGGCCTTTCCTGATCAGGAGAGGTTTCTTGTTGGCCCCGCCGTTACTGGAGTCCAGGTCCATTGGCTTTGTTCGTGATGACATTCCGCTTTTCGCCGACGTCAGCTTCTGCCTTGAAGAGGGCAATATCCTGCAGATTACCGGAGCCAATGGCTGCGGCAAAACCACACTGATCCGGCTTTTGAATACCTCGATGCAACCCAGTAGTGGCGAGCTCTACTGGATGGGAATGGACCTGGCCAGAACCGTCGACAGCTATCGATCCCGCATGCTCTATCTCGGACATCGTCCCGGACTGAAGCCGGCACTGACACCGGTGCAGAACCTGCAGTGGCTGGTTTCGGTGGCAGGAGAAACCAGGGTGAATTCCGAGCCGGAGTACCTGTTTCAGATCCTGGCCGAAAACGGCCTGGCGGGCTTTGAGGATGTTCCCTGCTATACCCTGTCGGCGGGTCAGCTACGCCGTGTGGCTCTTGCCCGCTTGTCGCTGGTCCGGGCGGATCTGTGGATTCTTGACGAACCGTTCACCTCGCTGGACCGAAACTCCACCACCCGGCTGGAGCGCACCATAACGCGGCATGTCCACGATGGTGGCGCGGTGATACTGACCAGCCATCAGGAGACGGTCATGCCGGATATTCAACGGCTGGACCTGGAACACTATGCCGTCAACGGCTAACCGTACCAACAGATCGGCTGCAGGCCAGGGTACCGGTTTTGGCGCCATCCTGATCAGGGACCTGCTGATTGCCTTCCGCCACCGGGGTGAAATGGCCAACCCCCTGATATTCTTCGTGATGGTGGGCACCCTGATTCCCCTGGCCGTGGGGCCGGACCCCGACCGCCTGTCGCAACTGGCGGCCGGTATCATCTGGGTGATGGCCCTTCTGGCGTCGCTGCTTTCCATCGATGGCCTGTTCCACAGTGATTTCGAGGACGGCAGCCTAGAACAGTTGCTGGTCTGCCCCAAACCCCTGTGGTTGCTGGTGCTGGCGAAGATCCTGGCCCACTGGCTGGTCACCGGGCTGCCCCTGACCCTGTTTTCGCCAGTTCTGGGTCTGATGTTGTCCCTGCCGGCAAAAGGTTACGGCACTCTGGTGCTGGGGCTGGCCCTGGGCACCGCTGCCCTGAGCCTGATCGGCGCCATCGGCGCAGCCCTGACCGTGGCAATTCGCAAGGGCGGCCTGTTGTTGTCCCTGATTGTCATGCCCCTGTATATGCCAGTATTGATTTTCGGCGCCAGTTCGGTGCAACAGGCAGTGCAGGGTGTTTCTGCCAGCGGCACTCTGGCGATTCTTGGCGCACTGCTTGCTTTCTCCCTGTTGCTTGCTCCCTTTGCGTCGGCGGGAGCTCTTAAGGTGGGTTTTAATGGCTAGTTTCTACCAGTGGTTTCACCGCATGGGTTCGCCCCGGTGGTTTTACGAGAAAAGTGGGCGCTGGTTGCCCTGGCTGGCGGCCGCGGCGTTTCTTTTGATAGGGACCGGCCTGATCTGGGGGCTGGTATTCGCTCCGGAGGATGCCCGGCAGGGCAACAGCTTTCGCATCATCTATATCCATGTGCCCGCAGCTTTTCTTGCCCTTGCCGGCTACTATGTGATGGCCGTGGCGGGAGCCATTGGCCTGATCTGGAAAATGAAGCTGGCGGATATGGTGATGAAATCCGCCGCGCCACTGGGGGCGGCCCTGACCTTTGTCGCGCTGTTCACCGGGGCCGTATGGGGCAAGCCCACCTGGGGTACGTACTGGGTGTGGGACGCCAGGATTACCTCCATGCTGGTCCTTCTGTTCCTTTACCTGGGCGTAATGGCCCTGCAACATGCCTACAACAGTCTCGATACCGCGGCCAGGGCCAGTGCCCTGCTGGCGCTGGTGGGCACCGTAAACATTCCGATCATCTACAAATCCGTGGACTGGTGGTATACCCTGCACCAGCCGGCGACCATCAAGCTGACCGGTGCGCCCAGCATGCACCCGGACATGTTCAGGCCATTGCTGCTGATGATCCTGGGCTTTTATGCTTTCTACGCCCTGGTGCTGATTCTCAATACCCGTGCCGAAATCCTTCACCGGGAACGCCGAACTGGCTGGGTTCAGTCGCTGTCTGAGTAAAGTCAGCGGGTTCAATGGCATGTGAAGAAAAGGGAAATAAGGAGGAAGAGTAGCTATGGGCAAATGTATTTGTTTTGGCAGCGGGATATTGAAATCAACTACCGTGTCGTGTTGCACGGGCCTGACCGATAGGGCAGTCGATGGGTTACTTTGACAGTTTTGCAGATTTTGTTGCGATGGGTGGACACGGCCCCTACGTATGGTCCGCATACGGAGTATCCCTGTCGGTATTGTTGTGGCTGGTACTGCGCCCCATCGGCAGACGCAGGCAGATATTGCGACAGCTAAAACGGCAGCAACGCCGACAGGTCACCGCCGCGGTCGAGGGCCGGAATTCACCGACCTGAACCTCATAGACAACCGATTTAAAGCCACTAAAGTAAACGCCACCAAGAGTAAACACTAGCAAGAGTAAATGACAGCATGCACCCGGTTCGCAAACAGCGCCTGATTTTTGTCCTGTTCATAATCACCGCCGCCAGCACGGCGGTCGCCCTGATGTCCTACGCGCTGCGACAGAACATTAACCTGTTTTTTGCGCCGTCGCAGATCGTCGCCGGCGAAGCTCCGGTGGGTGTCAGGATTCGGGTCGGCGGCATGGTGGTTGAGGACAGTTTCAAACGGGCAGCTGATTCCCTGGATGCCAGTTTCGTCCTGACTGACGGTCCCGGACAGACCCGGGTCTACTTTTCCGGTATCCTGCCGGACCTTTTTGCCGAGGGCGAGGCGGCAGTGGCCGCCGGCGTCCTGGCCGAGGACGGCAGTTTTATGGCGTCCGAGGTGCTGGCCAAGCACGATGAAAATTACACACCGCCGGAGGTCGCCGACGCCATGAAAAAAGCCCACGAGGCCAACCAATGATTCCGGAAGTCGGTCACTTTGCCCTGATTCTCAGCCTCTGCCTGGCAGTTGCACAATCCCTGTTGCCCCTGTCCGGGAGCCTGTCCGGCAACCGGGTGCTGATGGCCACTGCCCGACCCCTGGCCTGTGGCCAGTTTGTCTTTGTCCTGATCAGTTTTGTATGCCTGGCACAGGCGTTTTTACAGGACGATTTCTCGGTGCGCTACGTGGCGGATAACTCCAATAGTTTGTTGCCGCCCTATTTCAAGCTCAGTGCGGTCTGGGGCGCCCACGAGGGCTCATTGCTGCTCTGGGTGCTGATTCTGGCCGGCTGGACCCTGTCTGTCGCCGCCTTCAGCAGAAGCCTGCCGACTGTTCTTGTGGCCCGGGTACTGTCGGTAATGGGCCTGGTGTCGGTGGGGTTTTACCTGTTCCTGCTGCTGACCTCGAATCCGTTTGAACGGGCCCTGCCGTTTTCCCCCGCCGAGGGCGCCGACCTCAATCCGCTGCTGCAGGATTTCGGCCTGATTATCCACCCGCCCATGCTCTACATGGGCTATGTCGGCTTTTCCGTGCCCTTTGCCTTTGCCATTGCGGCACTGATCGGCGGTCGCATGGATGCCGCCTGGGCGCGCTGGACCCGGCTCTGGACCAATACCGCCTGGGCCTTCCTGACGGTGGGCATCGCCCTGGGCAGCTGGTGGGCCTATTACGAACTGGGCTGGGGCGGCTGGTGGTTCTGGGACCCGGTGGAAAATGCCTCATTCATGCCCTGGCTGGTGGGTACCGCTCTGGTACACAGCCTGGCCGTGTCGGAAAAGCGGGGCGTGTTCCGAAGCTGGACCCTGTTGCTGGCCATTTTTGCCTTTTCCCTGAGTCTGCTGGGTACCTTCCTGGTGCGTTCCGGGGTGCTGACCTCAGTCCATGCCTTTGCCGCCGATCCCACCCGGGGTGTTTTTATCCTGGTGTTCCTGGCCATTGTTATCGGCGGTTCCCTGTTGCTCTACGGACTGCGGGGGCAGACAATCAGGTCCGGCGCCACCTTCGACTGGGTATCCCGGGAAGCCTTCCTGTTGTTCAATAATATCCTGCTGGTGGTGATCTTGGCCATTATCCTGCTGGGTACGCTCTACCCGCTGATCGCCGATGTCCTTGACTGGGGCAAGCTGTCGGTGGGGCCGCCTTACTTCAATGTTTTCTTCGTGCCCCTGATGAGCGTCCTGGCCGTGTTGATGGCCATCGGCTCGGTATTGCGCTGGAAGCGCAATGATCGCCGTTACCTGCGCTCACACCTGCTTTTGCCCGCCGCGATCAGTATAGGCGCCGGGTTGCCGGTGTCCTGGTTCTATGGCGGCGCATTTCATCCGGGCGCCTGGCTCACCTGGTCCCTGGTGATCTGGGTTTATGCGGTCACCTTCCGGGATATCTGGCTCAAATCCGCCCATTCTCAGGGGCGGTTGCAGGGCCTGCGACGGTTGCGGGGCAGTTACTACGGTATGGTTATAGCACATCTGGGACTGGCCGCCAGCATTCTCGGCGCCGGCCTCACCAGCATCTACAGCCAGGAACAGGATGTCCGGCTGTCGGCGGGCAACTCGGTCAGCCTGGGACAGTACCGCTTCGATTTTGGCGGCGTCAGCCGCGTGCCAGGCCCCAACTATATGGCGGACCAGGCCTCGGTACTGGTGTACAAGGGTGATCGCCAGGTGGCGCTGCTGCACCCGGCAAAACGCCGCTATGCAGCCAGTGGCCAGGTGATGACCGAGGCCGGTATCGACGCCGGTCTGTTTCGCGATATTTACGTCTCCCTGGGTGAACCCCTGGAAGACGGTGCCTGGGCGGTGCGGGTTCACGTCAAGCCCTTCGTGCGCTGGATCTGGCTGGGCGCCCTGTTGATGGCGGGGGGCGGCCTGCTGGCCATGTTCGACAAGCGCTATCGCAGAGTCCCGGTTTCAGCCTCGGAAATACCGGGGTTTGACCACTCCTCGGCCGGCACACTGGCCAGCCCGGGCCAACCTGAACCGCGAATCTCCTGATGCAGAAGTTCTCAGATGCCCGGACTCCTTTGATGCAAACCTTCCCCTGATGCATAAATTTTCCCTGATGCCACTTTCCTGAATGCCAAAAGTCCGCTGATGCAAAAACTGAAATTATTTCTGCCACTGATTATTTTTGTGGTGCTGGCCCTGCTGTTGCTCCGCGGTCTGGATCGCGATCCCTCAGCCATGCCCTCGGCCCTGATCGACCGGCCGGTGCCGTCGTTCCGTCTGCCGGACCTGGCCGAAGGTGACAGGGTATTTACCGAGGCACTGCTGAGTGGCCAGCCGGCCCTGCTCAACGTCTGGGCCACCTGGTGCCCCTCGTGCCGGTTTGAACACCCGTTTCTGCTGCAACTGGCGGCACAGGGGGTGCGCATCGTCGGCCTCAATTACAAGGATGAAACCACCCCTGCCAGAGAGTGGCTAACCCGCCTCGGTGATCCCTATATTGCCATTATCGAGGACCGGGAAGGCAGCCTTGGCCTCGACCTGGGTGTTTATGGCGCTCCGGAAACCTACCTGGTGGATGCCAACGGGATTATCCGCTACAAACACGTCGGCGTGGTCAATGAACGTGTCTGGGCTGATCTCGGTCCCCGGTATTCTTCTCTTCTAAAAAATGCTGTTAATCAAAAAGATAAATGACTTATTTAAAGTGTTTTATATTTTATTTGACGATAGTCGTTGCCTTGTTGCAAAGCCTTTCGGCGCTGGCCGTGGTGGAGGTGGAGCCGCTGTCGAGCCCGGAACTGCAGGCGCGGTACAAGACTCTGATCGAAGAACTGCGCTGCCCCAAGTGCCAGAACCAGAATCTTGCCGATTCCGGTTCTCCCATAGCCGCCGATCTGCGCCGGGAAATACGGCACCTGCTGGAGCAGGGCCGGAGCGACAGTGATATCACCGAATATCTGGTGGATCGCTACGGCGATTTTGTTCTTTACCGACCGCCGCTTCAGCAAAATACGCTGCTGTTGTGGCTGGCCCCGGCAGCATTGCTGTTGATTGGCATGGGCGTATTTGCGGGCGTCATTCGACACCAGCGACAGGGGCGCCCGGCCGTCGCGGCCCCGGTTTCCCCGTCGAACCCGGATTCCCGGTCGAACCAGGAGTTCCCGTCGAAAGAGCACCTTTCGGTTGTCGAAGTCGAGCGAGAAAGCCAAACGTCAGTAACCCGATTGTCCCCGGAGGAAGAGGCGCGACTGGCGAAATTGTTCAGCCTCGACCCGCCATCGCCACCGGCAGCGCCAGAAGGCCGAACCAGTGATTCCAAAAACGGCAGCCAAAGATGAGCTGGCTTGTTTTTGCCCTGCTGTTGCTGGCGGCCTGCGGCTTTCTGCTGCTACCACTCTGGACCTGTCGCGCGTCGGCCGGCCCTGGCGATGCACCCGCCGATCGGGACACTGATATCGAGCGGGCAAATACGGCCCTGTATCGGGAGAAACTGGCGGAACTGGAGCGGCAGCGGCGTGCCGGTGAGATCGGCGACAGCCAGTATCTGGAACTGGAACTGGAAGCCAAGAAACAGTTGTTGACGGATACCGATACGGTTCTGAACACATCAACAGCCGGTGTCCGGTCGCCTGCAGCCGGGCGCAAAACCGGCGCGGTGCTGATCGCCTTCGCTACCCTGGTGGTGCCCGTTGCCGCCGTTCTCCTTTACCAGACACTGGGCGCCGACGACGAGGTGGCCCTGACCAGCCTGCTGGCAGAGCGGGAACGCCTTTTCACCACGGAGAATGTGACCCGGGAGCAGCAGACAGCGATCGAGCAGCGTCTGCAGGACAGCCTGCTGAGACTGGCTGACAAACACCGGGACCAGCCCGTCTACCGAATCATGCTGGCCCGGCAGTACCAGGATCAGGGCAACTTTCCCGAAGCGGTGGTGCATTTGCGCCAGGTGCTGGCGGCGGCGCCGGCGCAACCAGTGCTGATGGCTGAATATGCCCAGGCCCTTTTCTTTGCGTCCGGCAATCGCGTCACTCCGGAAGTCCAGTCCACCATGGATCGTGTACTGGTCCTGGACCCGGACAATGCCACGGTGCTGGGATTGCAGGGCATCGCTCGCTACCAGGGCGGCGATTTCCACAGCGCCATTGATTTCTGGCAGAAGGCCCTGGCCAATACGCCACCCATGTCCCCCGGCGCCGACGCCTTGCGGGCCGGTATTGCCAATGCCCGGGAACAGCTCGGTGCCGGGGAAAAGCAGGGTGAAAGTCCGGCAAGCAGCAGCCAGTCCGTGCCGGGGGCGACAGCTGTGGCCATGACTCTCGAGGTCAGCCTTGACGACGGCTTCAGTGTCCCGCCCCAGACCCCGGTATTTGTCTACGCCCGCGAGTGGCAGGGGTCACCGATGCCACTGGCGATTCAGCGCCTGACGGTCGCCGATCTGCCGGCTTCGGTGGTACTGGATGAAACCATGGCCATGACCCCGGCCAGAACCCTGGCCACGGTCGAGCGGGTGGAACTGGTCGCCCGGGTGGCACTGTCCGGCGCGGCGGCCCCGGCACCCGGGGATATCGAGGGCAGGGCGGGTCCCTTCAGTCCTGGAGAAGCCCATAAACCCATCCCGCTGGCAATCAACAGACAGGTGCAGTGAGGGTTAGCCGGGTCACGTGGACAAAAAGACTTGTAAATTCCCGCCAAAGCGACTTTGTCAGCGGTATCCCAGGGTGTAGAATCGCCCGTTTATTTACAGAGCGTCGTTTAGTCTGTTATTGAGTTGCGGTTTCCGCGGTATTTGCCTCGCAACATATCCCGGGTGACGCTGGACTCGCCGAGACAATGGCCCTCGAGGCCGATAATATGAGCTGCCCATGCGTCTGAAATGCATCAAACTGGCCGGATTCAAGTCTTTCGTCGATCCCACCACCGTCAACTTCCCCAGCAATCTCTGCGCCGTCGTCGGCCCCAACGGTTGCGGCAAGTCCAATGTCATCGACGCCGTTCGCTGGGTGATGGGAGAAAGTTCCGCCAAACACCTGCGCGGCGAATCCATGACCGATGTCATCTTCAATGGCTCCGGCGGTCGCAAGCCGGTGGGGCAGGCCTCCATCGAGCTGGTATTTGACAACTCCGAGGGAACGCTCAAGGGTGAGTACATCAGCTACGCCGAGATTTCCATCAAGCGCAAGGTAACCCGGGACGGTCAGTCCGGTTATTTCCTCAACGGCAACAAGTGCCGCCGTCGGGATATTACCGACATCTTTCTCGGCACCGGCCTCGGACCCCGAAGCTACGCCATCATCGAACAGGGCATGATTTCCAACCTCATTGAAGCCAAGCCCGATGATCTGCGCGTCTACATCGAGGAGGCCGCGGGTATCTCCAAGTACAAGGAGCGCCGCCGGGATACCGAGAACCGTATTCGCCGAACCCAGGAAAACCTGGAGCGCCTCACCGATATTCGCGAGGAACTGGGGCGGCAATTGCAGCGGCTCGAACGCCAGGCACAGGCTGCGGAAAAGTACGCCGAATTCAAGAAGGAAGAGCGTCGGGTCAAGGCCCAGTTGCAGGCCCTGCGCTGGCGCATCATGGATGCCCAGGTGGCCGACCAGCGCAGCGCCATCACCCGCCGTGAACTGGATGTGGAGGCGCTGGTGACCGCCCGCAGCAGTTGCGAGACCGCCGGCGAAAAACTGCGCAGTCAGTACCTGGAGTGCAGCGACGGTTTCAACGACATTCAGGGGCGCTACTATGCCGTCGGCGCCGAGGTGGCCCGGGTCGAGCAGTCGATCCAGCACGCCCGGGATCGGGCCCGGGAATTGCGCCAGGATATGGAGCAGACCGAACGCAACTATGTCGAAACCGAACAACACCTGGCCACCGACAGGCAGAAAGCTCTCGGCTGGGAAGCGGAGTTGCAGGAGATAAGGCCGGCCATGGCCGTTCTGGGGCAGGCGGAGCAGGAGTCCACTGGACTGTTGCAGGCCGCCGAGGAAGCCATGCACCAGTGGCAGATCCAGTGGGACGAATTCAATCAGCAGGCCACGGCGCCACGGCAACAGGCCGAGGTGCAGCAGTCACGCATTCAACACCTGGAGCAGGTGCTGAGGCGCCTGGCGGAACGTGTCGAGCGCCTGCAGGGAGAACATCGGGATCTCGACACCGTCGCCGCCGAGGAGGAGATTGCAGGTCTTCGGGAACAGCTGGCACAACAGGAAATCGACAACGAACAGCAGCAGGCGCTGATCAACCGCCTGGTCTGCCAGATTGACGAGGGCCGCAAGAATTACCAGCAGGTCGCCTCTGCTCTGGGAGCAACAAGAGAACAATTGCAGGCCCTGAAAGGCCGACAGGCGTCACTGCTGGCCCTGCAGCAGGCGGCCCTGGACGATGGTGGTGACCAGAAGCAATGGCTTCAGGCCCGGGGACTGGAACAGCGGCCACGCCTGGCGGAAACCCTCAGCGTCAGTGACGGCTGGGAACTGGCGGTGGAAACCGTGCTCGGCAGTTACCTGCAGGCGGTCTGTGTCGACCAGTTGCAACCCCTGATTGCCGATGCCCTCGACCTGCAGGCCGGTGACCTGTTAATGCTCGAGCCCGCCGGAGCCGATGCCGATGGCCAGCATTCTGCAGCCATGGCTGCGCACCCCGGCGCGGAGCCACTGTCCACCCGGTTGCGCGGAGACAGAGACGCTGCCGGGTTGCTGAATGGAATTTTTGCCTGTGACAGTCTCGAACAGGCCCTGCAGTGGCGGCCGCAACTGCAACCCGGCCAGTCCGTGATCACCCGGGACGGCATCTGGCTCGGCGCCAACTGGCTGCGGGTTTCCCGGGACAAGGACGCCAGCGTCGGCGTGCTCAAACGCAAACAGGAGCTGGATGCCATCGCCGATCAGTTGCGGCAAAGCAGTGCCCGGGCTGAAGAGCTTGCTGAGGCAATGCACCAGAGCGAGACCCGGTTGGCGAGTATGGAGCAGCAGCGGGAACAGCACTCCCGGGGGATTGCCGAGCAACAACGCCATTATGCTGAATTGCGCTCCCGGGTCAGCGCCAGTGAAATGCAACTTGAACAGTACCGCGCCCGCCGCGCCCGCGCCGACCGGGAACTGACCGAGGCCCGGGAGCAGCAGGGTATTGAACAGGAAAACCTGGCCGAGGCCCGCCAATGGCTGCAGCAGGCACTGGACAGCATGGAAGTGGATACCCGCCAGCGGGAAGACCTGCTTCGGCAGCGGGATGGATTGCGCAGCCAGCTGGACCAGAGTCGTCAGCGAGCTCGCCATGACCGGGATCGCCTGCACGAGCTGGCCATTCGGGAAAAGTCCGTCAGCACCCAGTTGCTGTCGATTCGCGACGGCATTGCACGCCTGGAAATTCAGGTCGAACGGCTGCAACAACGACGGTCGCAATTGCAGGAAAGTTTCAGCCAGCAGGACGACCCCTCCGAGGATCTGGCGGTGCAGCTGGAACAACTGCTGGAACAGCGACTGGCGGTGGAAGCCGAACTCGGCGAGGCTCGAAGAAACCTGGAAACCGTGGAACACGAGATGCGGCAGCGGGAGCAGCAGCGCTCACAGCTGGAGCAGCAGATTCTCGAAGGGCGCTCCGAGCTGGAGCAGCTGCGACTGGCCTGCCAGGAAGTGGAGACCCGTTGCAAGACCATCGTCGAGCAGATCACTGAACACAAGTACCAACTGCAGGGACTGCTGGACGAACTGCCGGAAGACGCCGAACCCGGTGAATGGGAACAGGAACTGGAGCGCATCGGCAACCGCATTCAGCGCCTCGGCGCCATCAACCTGGCGGCTATCGAGGAATACAAAATCGAATCCGAGCGCAAGTCCTATCTGGACGCTCAGCACGACGATCTCACCGAGGCCCTGGAAACTCTGGAGAGCGCCATTCGCAAGATCGACAAGGAAACACGTACCCGTTTTCGAGAGACCTTTGATCAGATCAACACTTCCCTGCAGACCCTGTTTCCCAAACTTTTTGGTGGTGGCCACGCTTACCTGGAGTTGACCGGGGACGATCTGCTGGATACCGGTGTCACCATCATGGCCCGGCCCCCCGGCAAGAAAAACACCACCATTCACCTGCTCTCCGGTGGTGAAAAGGCAATGACCGCCATCGCCCTGGTGTTTTCGATCTTCAAGCTCAATCCCGCACCTTTTTGCATGCTGGACGAGGTTGATGCGCCGCTGGATGACGCCAACGTGGGTCGCTATGCCCGCATGGTGTCCGAGATGTCGGATTCGGTGCAGTTTATTTATATCACTCACAACAAAATTGCCATGGAGATGGCTCATCAACTGATGGGCGTCACCATGCATGAACCTGGCGTCTCCAGGCTGGTCTCAGTAGATGTCGAGCAGGCGGCAGAGCTGGCGGAGGCCTGATCGGGCAAACAGGTTTGTGATCCTTGCCCGGGGTGGCTACTGCCCCCGGGTTGACAAGCGTGGTACGGTGGTAATGGCTTGAGCAGTTTCATTACAATGTAACTAACTAGAGGCAAATCCTTGAGGTATACATGGAATTCGGCACCCGCGAGATCCTGATCGCACTTGGCATTCTGGTAATACTGGCGATACTGCTCGATGGTGTGCGCCGGGTGCGTGCTGCCCGGGATGGTACCATCCGCATGGCGAAACGGCGGCAACCGGTGTTCGATGACCATCCCCTCGACGAATACGGCAGCGAGCTGCCCAGCGGCGGTGCCCGCGTGGTGGCCGTCCGGGACGAGGATACGGTGGAGGAACTGGGGGAGATCATCAAAAAATCGGCGCAGAACTCGCCGAAAAGGGTCACTGCCGTTTTTCAGAATCGCACCAGTCAGTCCGGTCCGGAACAACAGGCTCCGGGGACTGATCGCACCGAACAACTGCATCCGGGACAGTCACGTCCGGACCATCATCATCACCATCGAAGCCGGATGAAAACGCGTCAACCACAGCAGGCCCCGGAGCCGGTTGCGGCCCGGACCGATGAGCGAGCGCCGGCAACCCGGTCCGGTGCTGGCCGCGAGAGCCCATCGAGGGTTGAGAATGTCGGTACGGATTCTTCTGCTGTCAGGAGATCTGCCGTCGACAGCTCAGCCGCAGAGAGCTCTGCCATAGAGAGCTCTGCCGTCGACAGCTCTTCCAAAGAGAACTCTTCCAAAGAGAGCTCTTCAATAAAGAGACCTGCCGTAGAGAGACCTGCCGCCAGGGATTCCGGTATCAGGGATTCCGGCAATGACCGTCACTTGTCCGCAGTCAGTGAGCCGGAAAGCGTCGGAACCGGCAGCCGCGTAACGGCTGTTTCTGAAGCCGGTCATTCGGGCGATAAGACTGAGCGCCCTGAAAGCCGGCGCAGGCACAGCGCCAGATTAGATAGCCACAGGTCCGACAGTGGCAGTACAGAAAGCAGCGCCAGCAAAGGTGGTTCACGGTCCGAGAGTCGCAACCGGTCGGATCGCCAGGGTATACCGGAAGTCATCGTCCTGCATCTGATGGCTCGCAAGGGTGAACTTTTCCAGGGTCCACAACTGCTGGAAACCCTGCTGCAGCAGGGCTTCCGTTTCGGTTCCATGAAGATATTTCACCGGCACCGGGGTGAAGACGGCGACGGCGAAGTCCTGTTCAGCGCTGCCAACTCGGTCAATCCCGGTACCTTCGATCTCAGTGCCATCGACGATTTCACCACGCCGGGCATCACTTTTTTCATGGCTCTGGATGGCCTTGACCAACCCCTGCAGATATTTGACCTGCTGCACAAGACGATTCGGGCCATGGCCACGGATCTCGATGGCGAACTCAAGGATGAAACCCGCAGCGCCCTTACCCGTCAGACAGTGGAACACTACCGGCAGCGAATACTGGAATATACACGCCGCTCCTTTGCTTTGAGTAACTGACGGCTCTCAGTAATGAAGGCTATGAGTAACTGATGGCCCTGAAAAACAAAGGCCCGGAGTTACTAACGGCCCCGAGCATCTGACGCCCCCCGTTATCGACTATCGGAGTTCACCGGTTGCAACCCCAGGCTGACCGCGATGCCCTGTCCGAGGCCGAGCGCCTTCGACGGCAGCTGCACGAACACAATTACCGCTATTACGCCCTGGACGACCCTCAGATAACCGACGCTGAATACGACAGCTTGTTGCGTCGACTGCAGGAACTCGAACAACAATTCCCGCAACTGCGCACTGCCGATTCCCCCACCCAGCGGGTCGGTGTTGCCCCCCTGGCTGAATTTGAGACGGTGCACCACCAGGTGCCGATGCTGTCTCTTGACAATGCCTTCAGCGACGACGAGGTACTGGCTTTCGACCGTAGAATTCACGACCGCCTGAATATCCAGGACGACATCGCCTATGTCTGTGAGCCGAAGCTGGACGGGGTCGCCGTCAGTCTGCTCTACAAGGACGGTGTGCTGGTACAGGGGGCGACCCGCGGCGACGGCAGTGCCGGTGAAAATATTACCGCCAACGTCCGCACCATCAGGTCTATCCCCCTGCGGCTGCAAACCGAAAAGCCGCCAGCACAGTTTGAAGTGCGTGGCGAAATCTACCTGCCCCGAGCCGGCTTTGAGCGCATCAATGCCGAGGCCCGGGAGCGGGGCGAAAAAACCTTTGTCAATCCCCGCAATGCCGCCGCCGGCAGTTTGCGCCAGCTGGACTCGAGCATCACTGCCAGCCGGCCATTGTCGTTGTTTGCCTACGGCACCGGCCTAGTGGACGGCTGGGCTCTGCCCGACAGCCACCGGCAGATGCTGGACCAGCTGCGTCAGTGGGGGTTGCCGGTCAATCCGTTGATCGAGGTCGCCGAGGGCGTGTCCGGCTGCATCGCCTATTACCAGCGCCTCGTGAGCCGACGGGACGGCCTCGGCTACGACATCGACGGCATCGTCTACAAGGTCAATAACCTGGCCCTGCAACAGCGCCTGGGCTTTGTTTCCCGGGCCCCCCGCTGGGCCATTGCCCGCAAGTTTCCGGCCCAGGAAGCCAGCACCCGTCTGCTGGACGTGGAATTTCAGGTGGGACGCACCGGCGCCGTCACGCCGGTGGCAAGGCTCGAACCGGTGTTTGTCGGCGGCGTTACGGTCAGTAATGCCACCCTGCACAACCGGGACGAAATCGGCCGTCTCGGTGCCCGCATCGGTGATACGGTGATCATTCGCCGGGCAGGGGACGTTATCCCCCAGGTGGTCAGCGTGGTGCTGAGGGAACGCCCGGAAGATGCCCGCGAGATACAGTTTCCCCGGCAGTGCCCGGTCTGTGGTTCGCCGGTGGAACAGGTGGCCGGTGAAGTGGTGATGCGCTGCTCCGGTGGCCTGGTCTGCGCCGCCCAACGCAAGCAGGCGATCAGGCACTTCGCCTCGCGCAAGGCCATGGACATCGACGGCCTCGGCGACAAGCTGATAGAGCAACTGGTGGACCAGGGCCTGATAGAATCGGTGGCGGATATCTACCGGTTGCAACTGGAGCCGCTGGCGGCGCTGGAACGCATGGCCCAGAAGTCAGCACAAAACCTGCTGGACGCCATCAAAAAATCCAGACAGACGACACTGCCGCGTTTTCTTTACGCCCTCGGTGTTCGGGAAGTGGGTGAGGCCACCGCCAGGGCCCTGGCCAGCCACTTCGGCAGCCTGGAAAACCTGCGGGCAGCCACCGAGATGCAATTGCAGGAAGTCGGGGACGTGGGTCCGGTTGTGGCCCATTTTGTCCGGGAGTTTTTTGACAACGAGGCCAGCCAGAAAGTGGTGGCGGAACTGCAGGCCGCCGGGATTCACTGGCCCGACATGGAGCCGGCCAGCGCCGCGGACCAGCCCCTGGCCGGGCAGACCTGGGTGCTCACCGGCACTCTGGAATCCTTGAGCCGCACGGAAGCCAAGGAAAAATTGCTGAAACTTGGAGCGAAAGTGGCGGGGACAGTCTCTGCCAAAACCGACTGTGTCGTCGCCGGTCCCGGCGCCGGCTCCAAACTGACAAAAGCCGAATCCCTGGGAGTCAGGGTTGTTGATGAGCAGGCTTTTCTTGCCATGCTCCGGGACAATGGGCTAAGTTAGCGGCTTTTTTGCGGGGCCGGTCCCGGGACGGTTATTATTAACCCGCAAGATTATATGCAGGGTTAATGCGGCACATGGACGTGCCGCCATTGGCCGTAGGCCAATGCAAGCCCTTAAAATACAAGGAACTTCGTACAGTTCCGCCAGTATTTTAAGGGCGCGCATCCA
>QJWQ01000144.1 GCA_003235325.1 Gammaproteobacteria bacterium
AATCTCGACCGCGAACAGGTGGTGCCGGTTGCCCGGGCTTTCAGTCAATTCCTGAATCTTGCCAATATTGCCGACCAGCATCATACCGTCTCAAGGGAGATGGAAACCGAGTTTGCAGCTGTTAATCTGCTGGGCAAAACGTTTGCCGAACTGACTGCGAAGCAGGTGCCTAGGGAAGCCGTGCAGGCAGCGGTAGATTCCCTGCGCATCGAGTTGGTCCTAACCGCCCATCCCACTGAAATCACGCGGCGTACTCTGATTCACAAATATGCAGAAATCGATGCCTGCCTTGGCCAACTGGAGGTGAAGGGACTGGTCGAGCGGGAACAGGAGGAGATACAGGATCGCCTGCGCGAGTTAATTACCCAGATCTGGTACAGCCCGGATTTTCGCGCCGATAAACCAACTCCGGTGGATGAGGCCAAGTGGGGTTTCGCAGTGGTCGAAAATTCACTCTGGGATGCGTTGCCCTTGTATATCAGGCGCCTGGATCGTGCCCTGTTCGAGTCAATCGGCGCCCGATTGCCGGTCACGGCTGCCCCTGTCAGTTTTTGCTCCTGGATGGGCGGAGACCGTGATGGAAACCCGAATGTTACCGCAGTTGTCACCGACAAGGTGTTGCTACTCAGTCGCTGGCAGGCCGCTGATCTTTACCATAAGGCTGTAGTCGATCTCATCGATGAACTGTCCATGCTCACCTGCAACACCGAAATGCAGGAACTGGCTCGGGGCGCACGGGAGCCATACCGCGCGGTGCTGCGGGAACTGCGTGAGCGCCTGGTCGATACCCTGCGTTATCTTGAGGCACAGATTGATGGCCGGCAGCCACGCGCCATCGATCCGATCAGCACGGAAGAAGAGTTATGGGCTCCCCTCTACAGTTGTTATCAGTCGCTAATCGAGTGCGGCATGCATGCGATTGCCAATCGCCGCCTGCTTGACCTGCTGCGCCGGGTACGTTGTTTTGGCGTACATCTGGTGCGCCATGATATTCGACAGGACTCGGCTCGCCACATGCAGGTGCTTTGTGAGTTGACCAGTTACCTCGGTCTGGGCGATTACAGGACCTGGGACGAGACTAAAAAGCAGCAGTTTCTGCTCGCCGAGTTGCAAAACCGGCGCCCCCTCATTCCCTCGAGCTGGAACCCCAGTGATGATGTACGGGAAGTGCTGGACACCTTTGAGGTAATTGCGCGCCAGCCGGCTCAGGCGCTTGGCGGATACGTTATTTCAATGGCCAGACAAGCCTCTGACGTGCTGGCGGTGCAGTTACTGTTAAAGTCGACCGGGTGTCAGCATCCATTGCCGGTGGCACCCCTGTTCGAGACGCTGGACGATCTCAATCGTGCGCCTCAGGTGGTTGAAGCCTTATTGGCCGCGGATGGATACCGGGAATTGATCGATGGCCAGTTGATGGTCATGATCGGTTACTCCGACTCGGCCAAGGACGCCGGCATGATTGCCGCTACCTGGGCCCAGTATCGAGCCCAGGAGGCGTTGCTGCGGATATGCGAAGACGCCGGGGTCAGCCTGACCCTGTTTCATGGTCGGGGCGGTACGATCGGTCGGGGCGGGGCGCCTGCGCATGCGGCATTGCTCTCCCAGCCGCCGGGTTCCCTGAAAGGGGGGCTGCGGGTGACCGAGCAGGGTGAAACGATCCGCGCCAAGTTGGGTCTGAGTCCGATCGCGATCAATACCCTGGCGCTTTATACCAGTGCAATTCTCGCGGCCAATCTGCTTGAACCACCACAGCCAAAAGGCGAATGGCGCGCAGTAATGGATACTCTCTCGGAAGCGTCCTGTCGGCACTACCGCAGCGTGGTCAGGGATGAGCCGCAGTTCGTCACCTATTTCCGGCAAGCCACGCCGGAGCAGGAACTTGCGAAATTACCTCTGGGCTCAAGGCCGGCGCGGCGCAAGCTGGATGGCGGTATCGGAAGCCTGCGCGCTATCCCCTGGATTTTTTCCTGGAGCCAGAATCGACTGATGTTACCTGCCTGGCTGGGTGCAGGGCAGGCTCTGCAAGAGGTTATTGACACAGGGCAGGAAGGACTGTTGAAGGAAATGGCGCAGCAGTGGCCGTATTTTGCTACCCGCCTGTCGATGCTGGAGATGGTGTTCGCGAAGGCGGATATTGGTCTTTCCGCTTACTACGACAGTCGTTTGGTCGGTCAGGAACTGCGCTATATTGGCGAACGCCTCCGCGATCAGTTGCAATGTGATATCGAAACTATCCTGGTTTTAAATGGCATTTCGGAGCTGCTGGCGAATCAGCCCTGGCCAAAACAGTCCATTGATCTGCGCAATATCTACATCGATCCGTTGAATGTACTGCAGGCGGAGCTGCTCCAGCGCTATCGAGCTCACCAGGATCCTCTGGAAGAGCAAGCGTTGATGGTCACTATCGCCGGCGTCGCCGCCGGTATGCGCAACACCGGTTAAACGTAAAATTCCGATCGGATGACGAGGTTCTGCACGAGGTCCTGACGCACAGGGGTAATTTGCAAAACGCTTTGTTTGAAGCGATTTTCTCCAACAAGGCGATTGCGAAAATCTATGGCAAAGGGTTGAGCGAGGCGTCCAAATCCACCCGTTTCTTATTGACGGCGATCAGGAGCCGGATCGAATCGGCAATCCGGATTCGGATTGCACTG
>QJWQ01000074.1 GCA_003235325.1 Gammaproteobacteria bacterium
CGCCGGCCCAGTCGGTTGAATTTGCCCAGCCCGGGCGCAATGCCGACGCCGCCCGAAACGCCGGCGGGTTGACCGTATCGGTGCTGATATCGTGAATTGGCGGCGGTCGGCCACCTTCCCCGGCCGAATTGCGAAGATATGCCACTACCAGGATCACCGGGACGATGGCTGCCAGCAGCACCAGGGCCTGGGGTCTGTGGCCGGTGGCCAGCTGAATCACCACCAGAGAGAGTCCGAGCAGCCCTGCCAGCAGCCAGCCGAGCAGGCCCAGGCCAAACAGCCCCAGGCCCAGTTTTGGCGACAGGATTTCCCACCTGACCAGGAGGAATCCCGTTATCAGGGGTGCTATCGACCAGAGCCAGAGGTTGGCGCAGACCGCGCCAAGAGTCCTGATCACCGACCGCCTTCTTTTTTGTCGCCGTCAGCCGTGGGCACCAGATCGATGGACAGGGAATTGACACAATAGCGCAGCCCGGTAGGTTGCGGCCCGTCGTCAAAGACATGGCCCAGGTGACAACCGCAGTCGGCGCAGGTGATCTCGGTCCGGACCATGCCGTGGCTGTAGTCGGGTTTTTCCGCTACCCGGCTCGACTCACCGGCCTGGTAAAAGCTGGGCCAGCCGCAACCGGCATCGAACTTTGTCGCGGAAGTAAACAAAGGGGCGCCGCAACACTTGCAGTGATAGACGCCATCCCGTTTTTCAGCGTTATAGATTCCGGTGAAGGGCCGCTCGGTGCCCTTGTCGCGGCAGACATGGTATTCCTCGGGTGTTAATTTCTGCCGCCAGTATTCATCGCTTTTCTCGTGCCAGTCAGTCATGCTATGCCCCCCTTGGGCAAAGGGTCTTGAATCAGATTTTCAGCTAGAATTGTTTTTTTTGGCCTGCAGGCCAGATTGTTACGGAAGCCATTCTTTATGCAGCACTTTCAAAAATCAAATAAATTGGAAAATGTCTGTTACGACATTCGGGGACCGGTTCTGGACCAGGCCAACCGGCTGGAGGAGGAAGGTCACCGCATCCTCAAGCTCAATATCGGCAACCCGGCACCCTTTGGCCTGGAGGCGCCGGACGAGATCATTCAGGACGTGATCATGAACCTTGCCGCTGCCCAGGGCTATTGCCATGCCAAGGGCATTTTTTCCGCGCGCAAGGCGGTGATGCAGCGCACCCAGGTCCAGGGCATTCCGGACGTGGAGATCGACGATGTCTTCCTCGGCAACGGCGTCAGCGAAATGATCGTCATGTCGATGCAGGCCCTGCTCAACGATGGCGATGAAGTCCTGATTCCGTCACCGGACTATCCCCTGTGGACCGCGGCCGTGACCCTGGCCGGGGGCAAACCGGTCCACTACCTGTGCGACGAGGACAACGACTGGCAACCGGATATCGAGGATATCACCGCCAAAATCAGTCCCCGAACCCGGGGTATCGTCGTGATCAACCCCAACAATCCCACCGGGGCCGTCTACGGTGAGACCATTTTGCGGCAGATCGTCGAGCTGTCCCGGGAGCACGACCTGGTGGTGCTGGCGGACGAGATTTACGACCGCATTGTCTATGACGACGCCGAACACTTTCCCCTTGCCAGACTCGCCACCGATGTCCTCTGCATTACCTTCAACGGCCTGTCCAAGGCTTACCGGCTGGCGGGCTTCCGCTCCGGCTGGCTGGTGGTCAGCGGCGCCAAGCACCGTGCGCGGGGCTATATTCAGGGTATCGAGATGCTGGCCTCCATGCGTCTCTGCGCCAACGTGCCGGCCATGTATGCCATCCAGACCGCACTGGGGGGCTACCAGAGCATCAACGACCTGGTCATTCCCCGGGGCCGCCTCTATGAGCAGCGGGAACTGGCCTACAAGCTGCTGACCGCCATCCCCGGTGTCAGTTGCGTCAAGCCCCGGGGCGCCATGTACCTGTTTCCGAAACTGGACGACAGCATGTACCCGGTGGCGGACGACGAGCAGATGGTGCTGGACCTGCTGCTGCAGGAGAAAATGCTGGTGGTCCAGGGCACCGCCTTCAACTGGCCCAATCCCAACCACTTTCGCATTGTCTTCCTGCCCCGGGTCGATGATCTGGAGGATGCCATTGGCCGCCTGGCCACCTTCCTGGCCCGGGTCCGATCACGGTAGCCCTACTCCCTCAGGCCCCGTCGCCGGTCTGGAAACCGAGCACCGAGAGTTGTCGCCTGAGCTGGTGGGATAACGGCGCGCCATCGACACCATCGACAGCGAAACTGCTGAATTCCCGTCGCTGGGGATAATCCCTGCGCAGGGCGTCAAAAGCCCGGCCTATGGCGGCGGCTTCGAGCCCGTGGACGCCGGCCGGGTGTTCAGCCCCGACCCGTGCCAGCGCCCGTTGCATGCGCCGGTAATCCTCGACCACCGGGTAGGCGGCCAATACCGCCTTGGACAAACCCTCACCTGATTCAAGCTGAATCAGGCCGCTGCCGGGCAGTTCCGGGGCTTTGGCCGGCGGCACGCCGAGCCAGCGGCAGAACGCCTCGCAGACCATGGTGCTGCCGTTGACCTTGCCCTCGAGGCTGTAACCGGCGATGTGGGGCGTGCCCAGGACGACCCGGTCAAACAGCGCCCTGTCGATCGCCGGCTCCGGTTCCCAGACATCCAGCACCGCCCGCACCGGGCGCCGGACTGCAGCAATAGCCGTAACGCCCGGTTGTCGATCACCGGGCCGCGGCCGGCGTTGAGCAACAGGGTTCCGGGTTTCAGTCGCGCCAAAATGCCCCGATCAAACAGGTGGTGAGTGGGATGGGGACCGGCGACGGTGAGCGGAGTGTGCAGGCAAATGACGTCGGCCTCCAGCACCGAATCGAAAGCCACCAGGTCCTGCAGCGAGCCCGGTGGCAGAAACGGGTCGTAGCAGCGGCAGTCGACGCCCAGTGCCCGCAGGCAGCGGTACAGGCGTCCGCCGACATTGCCGCAACCGACAATGCCCAGGGTTTTAAGTCCGGCTCCAGGGCACAGAGACAGGCCACCACGTAGTTGACCACGGCGTCGGCATTGCAACCCGGTGCATTGCTGAAGGCTATCCCCTGCTGCGCCAGATAGTCGGTGTCGACATGATCGGTGCCGATGGTGGCCGAACCGACAAATCGGACCGGAGTGCCTTCCAGCAGCGAGCGATTGACGGCCGTCACCGACCGCACCAGCAGCACGTCCGCGTCGGCGAGATCGCCGCGACTGATTGCCCGGCCCGGCCGTGTTGTCACCGCGCCAAAGCTGCCGAACAGGGCCTCGACCCAGGGCATGTTTTCATCCGCGACGATTTTCAACTGCAGTCGACTCGTTCCGGGCCGGCCTCCAGCCTGGCCAACTGACCGGTGAGCGCCGACAGACCCAGCTGATCAAACAGGGAGCGGCACTGGTCGCCATCGATGGCGCCTCGGGCCAGCTGCCCGGGATGTTCCAGGAGTCCGATGTCGTCCCGAAGGCGGGTCAGGGGAATTGTCGCTCGCAGTTGCTCCGCCCCCGATCGGAGTCGCGCCGGCAGACTGGCGGCGCCCCGAACGGCCAACCCGGCTGCGGCTTCGGGATCGGCAATCAATGACTCCAGATCGGGGTACAGTTGCATCAGCGCCGTGGCGGTTTTGGCGCCGACACCGGCAATGCCGGGAATACAGTCCACCGGGTCTCCCACCAGGGCCTGCCAGTCCGGCCACTGTTCCGGCTCGAAGCCCCATCGGTCGACAAAGTCCCGCCGGGTTACCGGCTGGCTGAAGCCATAATCCCAGATGCTGGTCGAGCCCAGCAGCGCTTGCTGCAGGTCCTTGTCCCGGGTCAGGATAATCACCTGATACTGCCTCTCCCTGGCAAAACGGGCAGCCGAGGCGATCAGGTCGTCCGCCTCCCATTCCGTACTGGCCTGCACCGCCACCCCCAGCGAGACCGCCACCGACTGGCAGGCCTCAAGCTGAAAGGCGAGATCGGCATCCGGCAATGCCCGGTTGGCCTTGTAATCGGGGTACAGCTGGTGTCGAAAACCGCTGAACAGGCTCTCGTCAAAGGCGGCGAGCAGATGCGTCGGCTGCTGTTCCAGCAGCAGACCCAGCAGGAACCGGGCAAAACCATGGACGGCGCCAACGGGCTGCCCTGCCGGGTTCCAGTAGCGGTTTTCCCCGGCGAAGTAACTGCGAAAAATATAGGCCGAACTGTCGATCAGGTAGACCGGACCGGACAGGGACGAGTCCGGTCCGGTCAAATGGCGATGAGTCCCGTTCAACGAAGAAGCTGCCGCGAGTAGTGTCGGCAGTCAAGGTAATCGCGAATGCCGAAGTATCGGCCCAGCGCCCGGGCAAACAGAGCGGCCCGGTGGGGCGTGCCTTTAACGCAGTATTCATGGGCCTGGGCCAGCACCGCCCGGCAAAAGCCATCGGAGCCGCCGTTGCCGGCCTGCAGATTGTCGGCGCTGATGCGAAACGGCAGACCTGCGGCGGTGGCGAACAGCCACTCCAGTGCCTGAGGCCTGACCTCCACCTGTTCGAACGCGGCCTGCTGCTGCGGGTCACGGCCGTCGGCCTCGTACCAGTAGCCGTAATCCGGCAGCCGTCGGCGGCGGTTGCCGGCGATGCACCAGTGCGCCACCTCGTGCAGGGCACTGGCCGGGTAATCGGCGCGATAGATTATTCTGTGAACGGGGTTGTCAGCCGTTGCCGGCGTGTACAACGGTTCCTCGCCACCGCCGACCAGTCGGGTATTCCAGTCCTTGAAAAAGGTGGCCTCAAACAGCTGTTCGAGAACCGCGGCGACAGGCTGTGCCCCGACGGGCCTTGTGGCCGCCCGCGATCCGGGCAACAGGACCGGTTCAGCCCCAGCCGTCATGGTCGATCTCCAGACAGGGGGTGGCCCGAAGCCGTTCCACATAGTCGCTGGACAGAAATTCCGCGCCTTCCAGCAACTGGTGCAGGTACCAGCGCAGAGGCAGGATGTTGTTGTCGATGACA
>QJWQ01000149.1 GCA_003235325.1 Gammaproteobacteria bacterium
AATATTAAAGTCTTCCAGAGTAACAATCTCGCCGTTGTAGTTGAACTGCAGGGATTGACCTTCCAGTACCTGGGTGCTGTTATCGGCGTCCGGAAACGACAGGCTGAGGGAGAAATCACCGTTGGCTTCCACGGTATCGCCCACTGAGGTGATAGAAAATGCATCCAGTTCCAGACTAATCGACAAACTGTAGGGGGGAATCCCATTGTTCAGATCCCCGGTAATGTCGCCAAAGGTACCGGTGACAATTCCGTTCAGGTTAACGCCCTCACCGAGGTCGCAATTGCTGTACTCGATACGGACAAAGTCGCCACTGGTCAATTCCTCCAATGTTGGATCGGCAACCTCACCGGAAACGGTCATCGTGCCATTATCATTCACACAGGATTCGGTTTCCGCGGGGATGACCACACCGGTCAGTACATCGACGGAGCCGGAGTAATAGAGGCTTTTGAAACCGCCGAGTAATTCGTCGACGATTTCCTCAACGCCAAACTCGCTGCTTCCGGTGCTTTGCACCACACCGACCAGGCCGATACCGGAAGAAAAATCATCGGTGCCAAAGGCCGTTTCTACCACTGCACCCGTGACTGTCTCGGCGTTTTCACTGGTCAGCGCTATGGCAGTACTGGAAGAACTGCCTCCACCACCAGCAAAGCTGTCTCCGTCGTCACCGCCACCACCACCGCCGCCACAGGCAGCCAGAAGACCAGAAAGTAAAGTTACCGTCACAACTCTTGATGTCATCCGCATGTTTTAGCTCCCTTGCCGTTCACTGCAGAATTGCCTTTAACCTTTTCCGGAAAGTGGGCTTTTCAACCACTCCGCCGAAACTCGACGGGTATCATAGTGTTAACCACCACCCCGTGGACAGAATGGTAATAGGGTAATGGGAGTCCGCAATTGTTGGCTGGTGGGAACTGTGATGCAGTGTGCATTGCATTGGATGAGGAAAGCAGCGGCGACCCGTTCCTGGCCGCCCTGGTGAAGCGGGCCAGGGCGGTGCGGGGCGGTGCAGGGGACCTTTGAACAGCGGGCGATAAGCAACGTCGACGGTCTGACACGCTTCGATTTCCGCTCCCCGGTGGACGGAGGTATCGACAACGTCGAATCTGTTAGCCACAACATCAAACAGGCTTGCCTGGCTTTACCGATAGGCGCAACAGTGACCCGACACTGCGGGAACTGCGCCAGAAAATTACCTTCGCCATTTTTGTCGGGACCGGTGATCCGGAGCGGGTTGCCGCCCTGGTGGACAGATTCACTGGCTGAAGAAACAGGAGAAACAGGAGAAACAGGAGAAACCGGGCGACTACGCCGCCCCCAGCATGCGCGCCACTTCCCGCCGGAACGAAGCCTGTGCTTCCAGGGGGTGATCCCTGAAAAAATTCCAGATCAACCGGGACGCATCGGGGCCATTCGGATAACTGTAGCTGCCTTTGTTGCCGCCGAACCAGCCGTGGCCGCCGCCGTTGACCAGCAGCGTTTCAATCTGGCTCTGCCGGGTGTTGCCCGGGTACCTGCTGTGGGTCCAGGCCAGGCCGTTGGTGGTCGCCGTTCTGTGGCTGGCGCCGGCGGTCAGTTCGATGTCAAAGCAGTGGGACCAGGAATCGCGAATATTCGCCGCCGCCTGGATATCCACGATGGCGTCGTTGTGGGAATGGATGACGAAGATCGGCACCGGGCGTTTGGCCTCCCCCATAACCGCGTTCATGGAATCCGCCACTTCTTCCACCGGCTTGAACCGGGGCTTGGTGCCCGGCCCGTAGCTCATGGCGTTCAGGGTCTCGGAGTAGGGCATGCCGGCGATGGTGGCGCCGGAAGCAAACCTGCCTGAATGCACCACCATGGCGGCAACGGCCATGCCGCCACCGGACGACAGGCCGGTGACATGCACCCGGCGCGGGTCGACGTTATACCTGGCCTGCACCTCCTCGGCGATCTGCCACAGATCCTCCACTTCGCCGGCCCCGGGGCTGGTCTCCTGCCGCAGCCACCAGCCCCAGCAGTCATTCAGGCGCATGCCGGAATAGCCGGTGACATAGGGATAGACGACGATGAATTTTTCCCGGTCGGCGATGGCGTCGAAGTTGGAGACGGCGCGGATATCAGCGCTGCGCTGGCCGCAACCGTGCAGGACCATGACCAACGGCAACGGCTTGCCGTCGCTGTAATGGCGGGGAAGGTGGACCTCATAGCGCCGGGCTCTTGAGCCGGGATAGGCGCGGCGTTGAAAAAGGTTGTCCGGGGTGGGGACGTTAGGCTGTATTGGGGCAGGACGGTTGTCGTCGCGCCTGAACCCGGGAATGCGCTTCAGTAGCCGTTTCGTGCCCTGCCAAAGCCGGTGCCACCAGCGGGACAGGGCCGTCGGCAGACCTCTCAGCCGGGTTTTGGTCTGCCGGCAGAAGCGGCAGCGGGGTTGGTAAAGGCGTGACCAGGCTTTCTGTAACCTGGTGGTGCGGGACCTGATCTTGCGCGACCTGATAAGGTCGGCTATGCGTCGACGCAGGGCCCGGAATCTGGAGCCTATAACACCGGTAGCGCCCCGAAATTTGCCGGTGACCCTGGCAACGATTCTGGAAAAACGGCGGGTCCGGCTGCGGTTGGGGGTAAAAATGCGGC
>QJWQ01000012.1 GCA_003235325.1 Gammaproteobacteria bacterium
CAACCTTCAGGCACAACTCAACCTGCCCAAGGGCACCGAACACTTTATCTCGGATATTCATGGCGAATTTGACTCCTTTCGACATGTACTTAAAAACGGCTCCGGCTCGATCAAGCGCACCATTCAGGATATTTTTTCTGACCGGCTGCCCAAGAAGGACAAGCGCGACCTGGCGTTGCTGATCTACTATCCGGAAAAGAAGATTTCCCACGACCTGGCGCAAACCGACGATGCCGGCGACTGGTACCATATCGCACTGTCCCGGCTGATCACCGTCAGCCGGGTCTACGCCTCCAGCTACTCCCGCTCCAGAGTTCGTGAACTGCTACCGCCAAACTATCTTGCCATTGTTGAAGAGCTGCTCTACGAGCAGGAAAACGCCGGTGAAAAAGCCGATTACTATCAGAGTATTATTGATGCGGTCGTCGCCACCGACAGTGCCCGGGCACTGATCACCATCCTGGCGGAACTGATCCAGACCCTGGCTATCGCCAGACTTCACATCATTGGCGATATCTATGATCGTGGCCCCGGCGCTCACCTGATCATGGACGTTTTGTGCGACTACCACTGTGTCGATATTCAATGGGGCAACCACGATATCGTCTGGATGGGGGCCGCCGCCGGCAGCGAGGCCTGTATTGCCAATGTCGTTCGCATGAGCCTGCGTTACGCCAACCTGGAAACCCTGGAAAACGGTTACGCCATCAGCCTGTTGCCCCTGGCCTCCTTTGCCATCGAGACCTATGCCGACGACCCCTGCGAACGCTTTGTTCCCCGACTGGCAAAAGGACAGGAATTCAGCGTTCAGGAACAACGCATGATGGCCCAGATGCAAAAGGCCATCACCGTTATCCAGTTCAAGGTCGAGGGCCAGATCATCGCACGCCGCCCCCAGTACCATATGGAGGACCGTCTACTGCTGGACAAGATCGACCTGGAGCGGGGTACGGTGGCCATCGACGGCACCGACTACCCCCTCCTCGACCGCCTTTTTCCGACCCTGGACCCGGCCGATCCCTACGCCCTGACACCGGGAGAACAGGCGGTGGTCGATCGCCTGGTACTGTCTTTTACCAACAGCGCCAAATTGCAGAAGCACGTGCGGTTCCTGTTTGCCAACGGCGGCATGTGCAAGGCTCACAACGGCAATCTTCTCTACCATGGCTGTATCGCCATGAACGAAGACGGGTCATTCAAGGCTTTCAGGGTGTCCGGCGAGGAATTCAGCGGCAAGGCTTTTGTCGATCGGGTCGACATGCTGGCCCGACAGGGCTATTTTTCCACCGACGATCCAGACCGGAAAACCTATGGCATGGACGCCATGTGGTACCTCTGGAGCGGCGCCGAGTCGCCCCTGTTCGGCAAGAAGAAAATGGCCACCTTCGAGCGTTACCTGGTGGCAGACAAGAGCACCCACAAGGAACACCGCAACCCCTACTACGACCTGCGCAACGACGAGACCGCATCGAGGCGGATTCTGCAGGAATTCGGCCTCGACCCCGATACCGGCAGGATCATCAATGGCCACGTGCCCGTGCAGGTGCTCAAGGGCGAGAGCCCGGTCAAAGCCAACGGCAAGCTGGTGGTTATCGATGGCGGCTTTGCCAAGGCCTACCAGAGCAAGACCGGAATCGCCGGTTACACCCTGGTTTTCAATGCCTACGGCCTGTTGCTGGTAGCCCACCAACCGTTTGAATCGGCGCAAAAAGCCATCGATCACGGTGAGGAAACGGACAACGTCACCGAGGTGCTCAACGTCAAAAACCGGCGGCTGAAAGTGCGGGATACCGATGAAGGCCAGGCCATCCAGCGACAGATCGACGATCTTCAACAACTGCTGTCGGCCTATCGACAGGGTCTGATACAGGAGCGCAAGTAACCGTAGTCTGCATTTCAGGAGTTACAATGCCCGCCATTCTGGAGTCCTCCAGTTTTCGCGCCCTGGGGCGCCTGCTCCAGTATGCCCGGGGCTATCGACGTCGTATTATCGGGGCGACCCTGTGCTCAGCCATCAACAAGCTGTTTGATATCGCCCCGGAAATTCTCATTGGCATCGCCATCGATGTAGTGGTCAACCGGGAAACCAGTTTCGTGGCAAAAATGGGCCTCGAAACCCCGGAACAGCAGATCGCGGTGCTGGGCGTTCTGACCTTCCTGATCTGGGCCGGGGAGTCCCTGTTTGAATATATCTACCTGATCCTGTGGCGCAACCTGGCCCAGCAGTTGCAGGCGGACCTGCGCCAGGACACCTATGAACATATCCAGCAACTGGACATGGCCTTTTTTGAATCCCGCAGTTCCGGTGACCTGGTGTCGGTGATGAACGACGATGTCAATCAGCTGGAGCGGTTTCTCGACGGCGGTGCCAACAGCCTGATCCAGGTACTGGTGACCGTGATTTCGGTAGGCACCGTGTTTTTCCTGCTCTCGCCCCTGATCGCCCTGCTGGCCTTTACACCGATTCCGATCATAGTCTGGGGTGCTTTTTTCTTTCAGCGGCGGGCGGCACCGCTGTACAACGATGTCCGCTCACGTGTCGGACAGTTGGCCTCCCGACTGGCCAACAATATCGGCGGCATGGCTACCATCAAGAGTTTTACCGCCGAGGCCCGGG
>QJWQ01000131.1 GCA_003235325.1 Gammaproteobacteria bacterium
AATAATTATTGTCAGTACGCCTGGACAACCAGTCACATCAAGCCAGCGTCTTTTTATCCTGCGGTCTTTACCCAACATGTTGCCACCGGGAAAGCGGTTTAAGGCTTTTTATGGTCGATATTTTGCCGAAGTTAACGCCTATTCCGAAATGCACGGTGACAAAATACGGTGAGCAAAATCGTTGCCAAGGTAGAGCCAGAGGTCTGTAGTCATAAAATGCCTGGGATTGGGTGGTATGCCCCGAAGATCTTTATGTCCAGGTGATCCTTACAAACCCGGAATCAACTCGGCAATACGTGAAAATGCCCGGGCCCAGGTTGAGCGACCGGACAGGCCCCGGTCCTCGCCCTTATCCTGTTGTTTCTGGTACCAGTCCTCCCGGGAAAGCACCTGGATGGCATTCAGCTCGTCAAGGTAGGTGCCGGTGTGGCGTTCCAGTTCGAGCGTCGGATACCTGGCCTGGCCGCTACCGTCGACATCGAGATTCCACAATCGGGCCTGATCGTCGCCCCAGACCAGGATGCGCTGGTCGTCCGGGCTGAAAGCGGCTCCCGAGACCCCCTGGTAGCTTCGTTTGTGACGCAAAATGGTGAGCAGCTTGCCACTGTGTTGATCCCAGAGCCGCACGGTATTGTCCCTGGCCCAGGTCATGACCTGGGCGCCGTCCCCGCTGAAACTGCCGCCGTTGATACCGGCCTGGTGTTCCAGCAGGTGCAGTGAGTGCCCGGTGCGGCTGCTCCAGACCCTGGCATTCTCATCAAACCTGCTCCAGGAAAGAAATCGGCGGCCGTCGTCGCTGAATACCACTCCCTGCACCGGTCCATCGTGTTTCGATGACAACACCTGTGGCTGTTCGTCCTTGTAGTCCCAGAGCCACAGGGAGCCGTCGCTGTCGCTCCAGGTGATGACCCGGCTGCCATCGGGCGTAAACACCCCGCCGGAATAAAACACCCCTTCGGAGGAGTTGGAATCGGCAAGCATTTCACCGGTGCGGCCGTCCCAGACCCGGGTGCTGCCGTCGCTGCTCCAGGTCAGAAGCCGGCCGCCGTTGCGGCTGAATATCGCACCCAGGTAAAACTGGTTATCGGCGGTGGGAATGGACAGGGATTCGTCGCTGACCGTGCTGGAAATACGCAGTGAACCGACTTCCGCCTGCGACACCAGGTGGCTGCCGTCGCGACTGATCGCGGGTTCGAAATTGTGAGCCAGCGAGACATGGCGAAAGCGGGATGCCATCAGCAGTTGACCGGATTCGCTGTTCCATACCCTGATTTTGCCTTCCTGGTCCCAAGTCAGAACGGACGAACCGTCCTGACTGAAGTCGGCGCCCTGAAAATCCTTTGAATCCGTGGCCGGCATCAGGGGCCTCCAGACCTCGCCTTCCTTTTTCTGGATTTCGACGCCGGAACTCGAGTCTGTAAAGACATCGAGGATCAGGATCTGGCTGCCACTGCGGTTGAAAGCGGCCTTCCTGATGGGACTCTGCAACGCCAGGATATTGTCGAGCATCTGCCAGCCGGCACTGTCCCAGACATGCACCGAACCGTTTTCATCCCGGGTTAAAATCCGGTCAGCCTGGCCACTGTCGCCGCAACTGAAATCAGCGCCTGTTACCGGCCCGGCATGGATCATAAACGGTTGTACCGGATCACCGGTTCTGCTATCCCACAAGCGGGCTGTTCCGTCTGCGCTCCAGGTTAAAAGCCACTTTTCCCCGCAAAAAAAAGCGGCGCCATTAACGCTGCCCTGATGGGACAGGTTCAGAAGCGCCTTACCATCGCTGCTCCACAGCCGCGCACTGTTGTCTTCACCCCAGGTCAGCACCCTGCTTTCGTCCCGGTTGGTGTCAATGCCGGTAATGCGGCCCTCATGTTGAAATTCTGCCAGTGTCTTGCCGGTACGACTATCGAGAATTTTTGCCGTTTGATCGTTGGCGCTGAATATCCGGTCACCGGCTTTATTGAACATGGCCTGGCTGATACCCAGGCCTTCCTTTTCCTGTTGGAATTTTAGCAGCGGTGCGTCTTCCGCCTTTTCGGCGTTCCAGACATAGACTATGTGATCATCGCCCCAGGTCAGGATCCTTTCGTCATCACTGCTGAAAGCAGCTTCCCGGATTTTCTCGCCATCAGCCAGATCATGTCGCAGTGTCAGGTCCGGTCCGGTGCCGCTCTGAACGGTCCACACCCGGGCGCTGTTGTCCTCCCCCAGGATCAGTACCCGGTCATGCCGGTGATTGAAGACTGCATTGGCGATGGCTGTTTCTGTCCTGAAGCAGTCCAGTCGCCGGCCTTCGTCGCTGTCCCAGATGCAGACCCGTTCGGCATCGTCCCAGGTCAAAATCCTGGATTCATCCTCGCTGAAGACCACCCCGACAATGGCTTTTTCATGCTTCACCGGCAGCTCAACCGGTTCCGGCGAGTTCGGGTCGCCAATCTTCCAAAGCAGAACGGTGCCATCCTTGCGCCACAGCAGCAATCGCTGGCGATCACGGAAGAAACGGGCGCGCAGATACCTGTGATCCTGCTCCAGAATGTCCACGAGCTGAATATTACTGGTTAACAGCCTGCCGGCCAGATAGGCATTCTTCCGCTCGTCGTCAACCGTCAGCTCGGCCACCTGCATAAAATGGTGAGCGGCCTTCATGGCGCTGTCGGCATTGTCCTCGCGGGTCATTTCCTTGACGCCACCAACCCAGTGAATATCCACCAGTTTCCGGACCGCATCCTTTTGCGCGGTGTCGGCCGCGGAATACAGGATCGAGGTGATAATGCCCCAAAAGAGTCCGACCACGGCGGTCAGTTCGATGAGCCGGGTACGTCTTTTTCTGCGTTTTCTTTTTTTCTCCCGCACCAGGGAAGCGGCCACCAGAAATTTCCGTTCCAACTCACTGAGTTCATCCAGTCGGTCCTTGACAATCTTTTCAGCTCCGGTCAGGCGTTCGTCGTGGTAGAGGTAGGCAACTTTTCCCCCATTGTTCTGCCATTCACGGGCATCCTGCCGCAACAATTCCAGTACCTGTTGGTACTCGCGATCGGATTCAATCCAGCCCCGCAGCAGTGACCAGCCCTTGATCAGCGCTTCGTGGGACATTTCCACATAACTTTCGGATTTATCCGGGTCACCTTCCGTGGTCAACAGGCGTTCATCGGCCAGCTTTTTTATCACCCGGGAAACCACGTCTTCCTGTTCCAGGCCGTCCAGGTCACTTCGCAGCACCCGCCGGGCGGTACGCTCGTGACCCTCGACCGGCTGGGTCAGCCGCAGGAATATGCGACGACAGGCTTTCTTTTCCGCATCATCGAAATTCTGGTAAATTTCACTGGCGTATTGATCCAGGGCGCCGGACAGGCCGCCGATTTTCTTGTAGGCGTCGATGGTCAGCAGGCGCTGCCCCTGGAGGCGCTCCTTCCACAGGCGGGTCAGGGCATGCTGCAGCAACGGCAGCGCTCCGGCCTGGTTGTCCACATCCGCCAGCAGCATCTCCACCAGGCCCGGCTCCAAAGTCAGGCCGACACGCTCAGCCGGCTTGACGATAGCACGTTCCAGTTCCTCACGCCGCATCGGCCCCAGGTTGATCACGCCCTGCTCCAGGGCATCGCTCAGCTCCCGGTTCAGGCTCAGGGCGCTGCTGTAGAAGTCCGCCCGCAACGTCATCATCAGGGTCAGGGCCGAGCGTTCCCGGGCCTGAAGCAGGGCGTCGACAAAGGGTGTCCGTACGGATTCCGGCGCCAGGGTAAACAGTTCCTCGAACTGGTCCACCAGCAGCAACAGACGATCCGTGCCCTCTGACTTCTCGAGCAGGCGTTGCACGATGGCTTCAAGGCGAACCTCACCCTCGGCCAGATGTTTCCCCAGCCGTTGACCCTCCACCAGGCGATCGGTCTCGCGCAAATCCGGCTCCAGCAATGGCAGCAGAGCAGCGGCCATCTTGCCGAAAGGATCGTCCCCCGGTTTGAATAGTGCCACGTCCCAGGTCTGGGCCGGTGGCCGCTGCCGACGCAACAGTGGCAACAGTCCCGCCCGGGCCACGGAGGACTTGCCGCTACCGGAGGGACCGATCAATACCACGAAATTGCTGGCCAGCGCCGACTCAAGCAATCGACTGCTGAAATCCTCCCGGCCACAGAAAAAGGCCGCATCACTTTCCTCAAACACATCCAGTCCCTGGTAGGGACAGAGGACAGAGGGGATTTCATCGGTGGCTGCGGCCTTGCCATGAACGCCGTCAATCAGGGCCTTCAGGGCATCGGCATCCAGGGGGTCTTCCCGCAGGTCCACCTGATGATTGAGGAACAGAAAGCCCGGCACCGGGTCGCTGCCGGGGAGCAGAACCGGTATGACCGGAAACGTCCGGCCCACCCTTTCTTCCTGCACCTGGCGGTCCAGGGCAAAACCCATTTCGCGCTTCTGCCAGGGTCCAAGGCCACTGGGACCCAGGAAGACCACCACCCCGGAGGAGGTTTTCAGCCCGTCCTCCAGCGCCTGGGGCCAGGGCTGGCCCGGCACCAGATGGTCCCGGTCGAGAAAACTGCTTACCCCCTGGGCGGTCAGGAGTTTTGAGATGGCGTTAACCGTCTCGCGATCGGCGCCGCTATAACTGAGAAAGACGTCGTATTTTGCGGTCATGTCGGCAAAACGGGCTCAGTCACCATGAATTGATCCGGGTATTGATCATTGCAGGATGCGCACCAGTGAATGGGAAAGCGCCAGCACCCAATCACCCTTTTCCCGGTCCCAGACACGGACCTGCAGGTCATGCAGTCCCGCAGACACCTGTCCCTTTTCATCCTTGCCATCCCAGGTTTTTGCCTGATCCTTGCCGATCCACTCGTTTTTGTCGACGCCACCCTGGATAATCTGCTTGCCGACATGGTTCAAAACCCATTCGGAATCCTTTTCCTCCACCTTCATGAACTGGACGACGACATCGGCAAAAGTTGAATGAGACAGGAAAGAATAGGCCGCTTCCTGGCCGACCTGGACGCGAATATTCTCGGGGAAGAAATTCACCGGATGAATAGCCACACTGCCCACCGCCTTGGGACCGGCACCGATGCCATAGAGCCTGAACGGCGGATGATCATCACCGCTTAGACCGGCGTCGTCCGCATGAATGGCAATCTGGGCCGCCTTGATGTCGGTACCGAAATTTTCAGGAATCTTGAAAATAAACTCCTGTCGGGGCTCGCCGGTGCCGACGAATTGCCAGGTTTGGGTTTCAGCGCCCTCCACGGTCATATCAATCTGCACGATGCCGTCTTTCGCCATTGCAAAGGCCAGCACCATGGGCCAGTCGCCTTTTACGAAGGCATTGATGGTAAATGAATTCATGGCATAGCTGGAGGGCACGTGTGGGCCGTATTCGATCAGCCATTTATCCACCCCGCAGTCCGAGATCTCCGGCCACTCCGGCCACTCGGGGCCAAGCAGGCAATAGGAATTACCCGGCCCCTCTACTGGCGGTTTCGGACGCTTTATTGGGCAGTCCGGGTCTTCCGGCCACCGGGGACAGACCACCACCGGCTCACAGGGCACGCCGATGGTGCAGCCATTAATGGTGAAGTCGGGGTCGCCGACCGGACCCTCGACAAGGCGTGCGGCTGCATTACCCGCAGCACCGGCGACGTTGCCAAAGAGGGTTGCGCCTTTTGCCCCGGGGTCCACGCGCAGGCTGAGCACATCCAGGGAATCCCTCGGGGAAACCAGATAATCACTGTAGACAAAATCGGTGTCACCGGCAAAAAACTTCCCGCCTATATCGATGTCCCTGGCGCTCAGGCCCGAAACGGCACCGAGGGGCAGGCGGCCACCGACGTCGCCATCAAACAGGATATCACCGGTACCGGCGCTCAGATCCAGGCGATCGATGCCGGCCGCTGCCCCATCCAGAGCGCCGTGGAAACCGATGTCGCCGCCATCGGTTGAGATCGAGGTGTCGCCCTCAAGCACGGTGTCGCCGGTGACGGTGAAATCGCCGCCATCGGTGATGAAATCAGCGTCAAAACTGTTCGTGCCCGTGTAGCTTTGATTGCCACCGCCGGTATGCACTTTCGAATCACGAACGAGGTTGGTGAGACCGACCACAGTGAAGTTGCCCCCGTCCGTGGCAATGTCAGCCTTGATGACAATCGCATCACCGGCATTCAGGGTCAGGGCATGTCCATTGACATGAATCGGACCATTCACTGCTATGGCGCCCCCCGCACCCGGAGACTGGAGCAGCAGGGCATCATTAATGGTCAGGCCGTTGGCATCGATGGTCAGGGGGCTGGTGCCGTCATTACGACCAATGGCGATCAACTGAAAGCCATCGACCAGGGCGTGAATATCCTCAGCGGTAAGGTCCAGGGACAGGGCCCCGGTATCGCTGTCGCCACCGACCAGGATCGGCTGATCTGCAGAATAGGGCTGCAGCAACAGGTTGGCGCCGGGAGCAAAAACGCTGCCGACAAGGTCAAGTTCGGTGCCGGTCAGGCGGATATCACCGCTTCCTGACGGACCGCTGGTATCGATGTCGCGAACACTGACCAATTCGGTGCCCTCGAGGCTGACCGTGCCACCGGCGCCGGAATCCGAGGATGAATTGGCGATCAGAGACAAACTTCCGGGAATACCGCCGTTATGACTGTTGATGGTGATATCCCCGCCTCCGGAAATTATTTGCAGCAGCCCTTCGTCGCCGGCAAGGGTGGCGGCTTCGATAGTGATATCACCACCCCGGGTGAGGATTGTGATCTCGCCCAGAACCAGAAAATTGCCGACATTATCCCCGTCCGCATCCGCCCTGAAGGTCACTGATCCGGTAGTAGCGCTGAAATCCAGCGTGTTGTCTTCGAGGAGATAAACAGCGATGTCATTGGTGGCTTCAAGGAGGATATCGGCAAACTCGGACAGGCTTTCAAGCGCTTCCTCGCTGATGGCAAAGGTTACACCGGCGCCATCCCCCGCGAGAATTTGACCGTCATCGACGACTTCACTGTCGCCCTGCTGGACTCCCGTACCCCGGATCTGGAGATTGATCGGATCCAGCAACAGCGTACCGACATGGCCGTCTGCAGCCCTGAGATCGACCTGGCCCCGAAAAACCAGTTCCTCCTTGCCGGACACCTCGACAAAGCCGCCATCGCCGCCGGTGGTCCCGCCCCTGGCGGTAATTTTTCCCTGAAACGCTGTGGCCTCATCGGCCCACACCACCACCTGGCCGCCATTACCCTGCTCCAGGGCATCGGCGACAATTCGGGCATCGCCGGCCACAACGGTGCGCCTGGCATTGGCCTCCGGTCCCTGGCCCCTGAGATTGCCACCCACCAGCACCTGGCCGCCACCGGCGGCACCGCTGACATCGATCCGGGCGCCATCGAACAGCCCGACCTTGTCGCCCAGCACTTTTACCGAGCCGCCGGTCTGGCCCGTTTCCGGTCCCGAGGCATTCAGGGTGCCGGACACCGCGACGATGCCCCGGTCACCACCCGAAAGAATGATGCTGCCGCCGCGCATCTCCGCCGTCCGGGCCTGTACCACACCATCCATATTGATCACCCGGTCCACGGCGACATCGGCGGCCCGGGCGGTCAGCGTGACGACGCCACCGTCGGCGGCAATGACACCGGAGTTGGATACCAGGGCCGGGTTGACCTGGCCTTCCGCCTGCGGAGGTGGCGGCGCCACCTCGGCGCCGAGGTCAAACTGCAGCAGGCCATCACCGTTAAAATCGAGGGTAAAGGTATTGGCGCCGGCCAGGTCGACCCGCCCCAGGCGCGCCCGGATCAGACCCTCGTTGCGGACCGAGGGCGCCACCAGCACGGCGCTGCCGCCCCCGGCAACAGTGATTTCACCGCGATTGATCACCGCCGCCTGGAGATTGTCCGAGGCCCCGCCGAATACGTAGCGCCCGGCCATAAAGTCCCGGTCGAGAATATCGGCGGTGGTCGCCAGCAGGCCGCCGACGTCAACCCGGGCGCCCTCCCCGAACAGGATGCCGTTGGGATTGACCAGGAACAGCCGGCCGTTGGCCGTCAACTGCCCCTGGATGGACGAGGGATCGGCGCTGAGAACCCGGTTGAGGGTAACGGCATCAGACGACGGCTGCTGAAAGTCCGTGTGTTCACCGGCGCCGATATCAAAGGCCTGCCAGTCGATGATGGCCCGGTCACTGGTCTGACGGATATCGAGCCTCGACGGGGCGGTCCCGGCAATTGACGCCGAGCCCGCCGTCACCTGTCCGCCCTCGGGATTGGCCCGGATAGCCATCGGCCAGACCAGGGTAAGGACCAGGGTCAGTGACAGGCTCAGGGAAAAGGCAGCCTGAGCTACCGGACCCCGCCTGAAAAAGCCATCGGGGCGATGTCTGTTGTTGGAACTGCCGGGGCCACCAGTCATATTCCCCTCCCTATTAAAAGCGCACTGAAAGCTCGAGAAATACACGCACATCCCTGTCGTTCCGCGTGGCGGAGACCCGGGTCAGCGGCCAGGCCAGCTCCAGATCGACAAAGAC
>QJWQ01000061.1 GCA_003235325.1 Gammaproteobacteria bacterium
GATTTTGTGGCCGGCTACAGCGTTGCAAGCCATCTGGCCGGTGTGGTAGACGTTGTCAAAGATGGCAATCCATCTTTCATCTGTCTGGCCCGGCGAGGTATAAAAGCTGAAGTTGGTGCCCAGCGGGTTCGATTCCGGGTAATTGCGTATTGTGCAATTCCTGTCGATCTGAATCTGGTCAGGAGCGGGAGTGCCGGTGGCACCGTCGATGACGCCGTTGGGGAAGTCAGAACAGTCGACTGCCATTGCCGGCAATGCCTGCATCCCGAGCACCAGCAGGCACAGTGAAAATGCCAGCCATAACAGTCGTGGAAATCCCGTCGAATTCTTACCTGTCACTGTCTCATCCAGAGTTGTGAACGCCATAGGCCGGTTTCGGTTCCGGAATCACCGGCAACCCTTGTCCAAAATCCACTCGCAGCGTCGCGCCCGGTGTGGAGCGAAGTGCTCGGCGAGCAGAATAGTTACTGACACAAACTGAATAGCTGACATCATTGTCACCAGCCTCTTGTGGCACTGATTAAAGTGACTTGCCCGGTTGGTTGTTATCGCAGTCGAACGGAACGCCCGTCATCGCCCCTGGCTGCGAGGTTCAGGGGCTCCCCCGGTCCTCGCCTTGATACTATCCATCAGAATGGCTGCCGGTTTTGTTGATGCGATTCACAGGGCAGTGCAACACCTGTAGAAATCTGTTCTTGTTGCAAGTTGTTGAGAACGGGGTCGCACCCGCGCCATGATTCCGGACAAACCCGGAATCAGGCGGCGGGCAGAAAGTCTATGGGATAGACGATGGTGATCGTCGGCACATCCTTGGCACCGAAGTTAAAGCCGCTGACACGACTCACTACCTGCTGCGCAAGTTGAGGCGCTTCCATGCTGGAGGACTTGAGACTGCACAGGGAGACCGTGCCGTCCGGTTCAATGGTCAACTGCAATACCAGTTGTCCACGCAGGGTGGGATCTTTCCTGAGTTCCCGGTTGTACAAGCGGTACAGGGCTGCCTTGTAACGATCGAAGACAATCTGGATTTCTTCATCGGTCCGGCCGGCGAAGGCCCCGTCACTCAGGGGACGATCGGTTCCTGCCGCGCCGGCAATGGAACTGGCGACCTGCGTCGTCAGTACACCCTCCATGGCACCGCCACCACCGTCGCCGACATCGCGACTCAGGGCCGCCAGATTGATGCCGCCACTGCTGCCGGTGGCTTTGGTGGTGACCATATTGCGTTCCGGCCGCCCGGTGGCCGCCTGTCCGGAATTGTTGATGCGGGCCTTGGCGCCCAGTTTCGCTGACGGTTTACTGTCCGCCAGATTCGAGAAACTCTCCCGAAATGCCAGTATGCCCTTGCTGGCGACACGTTCACGGGTCGATTCCGGCTTGGGCACAGCTGGCGCCGGCTTTTGTGCAACTTTCTGCGGTGTTTTCGGCGGTTTTTGCTTTGGTTGTTTCACCGGTTCAGGCTTCGGCGGTTTTGTCTCCGGCGGTTGTTCAGGTTGTGGACGCGGCGGTGGCAGGGGTTGCTGTTCCTGCTTCTGAATCAACTGTACGAACCGTTCCGGCACCTCAATCAATTCCTCGCGATCGGGTATCGGGATATCAATAAAAGGGATGATAAGGCCGAGGATAAGGCTTGCTGCTACTGTCCCCCCCAGGGTTTTTCGAAACCTCTGGTCTTCTTCGAAACCCCGCATCCAGGGCATGATCTGGGCGAGTTTTGGCAGTTCGCTGGCTTCCCGCTCGACCAGCCACTCCTGGCGTTTGCTCTCTTCTTGCTGCTCCAGATCGTAGAGATCCTGGGCAAGGGTATCGAGCTGATCCTGGTGACAGCCCATGCTCTGCAGCAGTTCCTGTCGGCGTTCCTGTATCTCCCCTACCTTGTTATCAAAGCTGGCGATACGCCCGACGATGTCGGCAATATGTGCCTCGGTACTGGTGTGCAGGTGATCCTCACCCCAGAACAATGTCGCCGCATCCTGTTCATGCAACTGCTGCAAGACATCGACAGCCTGCTGCAACAGGCCATACTGAGATCGCTGTACTGACAAGGCATTCAACTCGGCATCCACCGAGGCCAGTGCCTGTTCAAAATCGCGCAATCCCAGCCGGGCTGCCTCGATCTGCTGACTGACTTCGTCTATCTTCTCTGACATGGGATACTGCTCCGTCAAGACGGCGTTAAATCTGTGCGGTGCCGTTCTTCTGAATCACCGCCAATGAAACCCGCTCGTAACCCTGCCCGGTGCAGGTCGCCATCACTTTCTGAATAATCGAGAATGGGATGGTCTTATCAGCCAGGATAGTGATCTCCTGGCTACCGGCGACGAACTGGGTGTTGGGTCCGATGATGCGCTTTTGCACCAGGGCCAGACGCTCCGTGATCGCTTTGATATCGCTGTCCTTACTGGTGAGGATCTCGTTGGTGGCTATCACGGCTTCGCCCTGGACGATGATGTCTTCCTTGCCAACGAAGATCACCACGGTTTCCCGCGGCTTGTTTTCCACTTTGGATTCAGGCAGCACCACCTGTTTTGGCGTCTCCAGAACCTCGGCAGTGCCGGAATTGACCAGGAGGAAAAACACCAGGATCGTGAACACATCCATCAGGGAGGTCAGGTTCATCTTGGTGATCACCCCGCGATTGCGCGACATGCGCTTGATGCGACGGGAATTCTTCATGGTGCCGCTCCTACTGATATCTGGGTGAACAGGGCGAGTTGCTCGGGCTCTGCGTTTTCCACCTCGGCCGGTAATTCGGCGCTGCGAACCACGTCCATTACCTGGATCAGGTAGTCATAGGGGATTTCCGGTTCCAGGAGTACGGATGCGCTGTTGCTGTCCGGGTATTCCTTCTTCAGGGACAGCATGTAGTCCGCCAGTTTGGGCAGGTCGTACTCTTCGTCGACTTTGGGCAGGGCGGCAATCACCGTACGGCCATTGGTCAATTCCAGACCTCCCTGTCTGATCACCACCTCGAGTTGAAAAGGAGGTGCCGGGTCAGCGGAGCTGCTGTTGCTGGAGGGCAGGTTCAGTTCGACGATGGCGATTCGGGAAAATACCGCCGTGATCAGCAGAAATGGCACCAGCACAACCATAAGATTGAGGAAGGTGGTAACGTCCAGTTCGGTCGGCTGGACAGCGCGTCTTCGATAATGATGTCGCCTGGCCATGGCCGCTTACGCCGCAACCTGGAGCTGACGTTTGGCGTTGCGCGAAATGACATTGAGCATCTTCACCGAAGCCCCTTCCAGACCATCGACAATATCGTTGGTCTTGCTGGTCAATACCGCGTGAACCACCAGCAGCGGAATCCCCACCATCAGACCGAAGGCCGTGGTGTTCATAGCCACGGAAATACTCGCTGACAGCAGGTCGGCTTTTTCCGCCGGATTGGCATTGGCCACTGCGGTAAAGGCCGAGATCAGACCCATGATCGTACCCAGCAGGCCCAGCAGCGTGGCGATATTGGAAGACAGGGCAACATAGGGCGTACGCTTTTCCAGTTGCGGAATGATCTCCATCATCTTTTCTTCCATGGCGATCTCGACATCCTCCCGGCGGCGCACGGCTCCCTGCAGGGAAAGACCCATGCTCAGTACCTGTGCGATGGGCGTTTTATCCTTCGCGGTCAGTTCCCGGGCCTTGTCGAAATCTCCCCGAATCAAGACCGGCTGAATCTTTTCCCAGGCGCGGTGATTGGTGGTGGTCATACGGTGCAGTGTCACGTAGCGCTCGATGGCGATCGCCGAGCCCACGGCGAACACCAGCAGAATCGGATACATGAACAAACCGCCGGTGGCGAAGAAGCCTACGATTGAATAAAAGATGTCCATTGCAAAGCCCTCTGTCTGAATTGCTATCTCTTGACTGCCTAGAGTAGTTACTGCAGATAAAAATTGACGTGAATTGGTCTACTAAAAAGATTCGAACTGCCTCAACCTTTGACCAGGCAGCCTCATTACAGCCCGGCTGTTATTAATCCGGCGGTTGATGCGCCGACTCGGAAGCCGCGCCGGCACGGATATCGTAATAACTCAGTTCCCTGAGAAAGACCTCCTTGTCTACCGGACTGGCGCGATCGTCCAGCAGATTGCCCATGTCGAGGCCATCCCCGAGTTCTGAACTTTTCCAGGGCACGATGACCAGTGACGTGGGTGCTTCGTCATTGCCCAGGATCGACATGCCGCTGAGCGCTTTGACACCCGGGTCCACAGGCTTGCCCGGAGTCTCCTCGGCACTCGCGGCTGCCACCAATAACAGGGATAAAACCGAAAAAACCGTATGCTTCATGCCCATCTCCTGTCTGTCTAGGGGTTGTCCATTTGATTACGGATATCTGCAATCCACATGGCGACTTCCTGGTCACCGGGGAAGGCCAGTTGGTAAGCCTCGTAATTGGTCAGTGCACAGGCCATATCCTGCAGAAACAGGTCACAGAGGACACCCAGGTTGCGCTGGGCGTAGTGAAAATCCTCGAGGATGTCCAGTGCCCGCTCATAGCTCTGTCGGGCCAGTTCGAAACGGCCGGTTCTGCGGTAGACGATACCCAGTTCGTTGTGGGCCACCGGGTGGTCCGGCGTCAACAGAATCGCGCGCTTGAGGCTGGCTTCGGCCTTGTCAAACTCGCCGGTTTTGCTATAGGCAATGCCCAGATCAATGTGCGGTGCTGTCAGTTCGGGTGCCATTTCAATCACGCCCTGCAGGGCGTCGATACCGGCACGGGTATTGCCACTGTCGAGCAGTTGCAATGCCGTGCTGTAGGCGTCGCGCACCTCGCCTGAAATTCTCACCGACTCGGTAATGACAAATCCGAGTTCATCGTCCGTCGCCACCCGTGCGGGTTTTGCCGGTCGGGGTATGGCGGCCTCAACCCCGTCGATTTCTGCTTTTTTTTCCGTGCCGGCTTGCCGGGAACCGGCCCCGCCCGGAACAGCGCAGCCCGCCATCAGCAGGACCAGAACGCACAGGGCAATCAGCAGCGGATTGAGAACGGGAAAACGTTCAGAGCGCACCCGAAACCTCCAGGTTGTCACGGTGGTCATCTTCAGAAGCATGAGACGGGGCCACTTGGTGAACGGCGACAGCAGCCTCGTCTGCCGGTGCCGCATCGATTGCAGCCTGTGCCGTCAATATGTCCACGGATGGAGACCGGTATGCGTAGAAATCGATGGCGCCGATATAGCCCGCGCTCATTTCGTACTTGGCGTAACGGCCCGGCATCAGTTGCGCCAGTTGAGTCAGGCTTTTTTCAACCCAGGCATTGTGGGTTCCGGAGGTCATCAACTCCATGTTGGCCTGATGCACCTCGATGGCCCGTTCCTCGAACGGATAGGCTTCTTCCTCCAACACCAGGTTGTAGTCTTCCAGCTCTGCGGCGCTCATACCCCCAGGTCGCTCTGAGTCGATCAGGGCGTTACTGAAGTTTCGGTACATTTCGGCGATGTAGAACGTGGCTGCTGCGGTCACTTCGCCAACTTCGTAGTCGACCAGCTGTTCCAGCGACGCCATGGCGGCATCCATCCGCTTCTGTTTCTCCGTCAGGCTCTTCTTGAAAGGCAAAACCAGTTTCATCGAGGCAAAATGGTCGTAGGTCAACTCTGCCAGCACCAGTGCGGACCGGGCGCCGAGATAACGGGTGCGGTCTGTTCTCTGGGGACCGGCGGCCGCGTCAATCTTGACGATAGTCTTCAATTCCTTGTGGTAGGCGTTCAGTTCCTGTTTCGCCAGCAACATGCCGGCAATGGTGTAGCGGGTCTCGACATTCACCTCCACCGGCTCCGGAAATGCTTCAACGTACTCCCGATAAATCGAAAGGGCCGAATCACTGTCGGACGCCTTCTCATAGAGGTCGCCGGCCAGCAGCATCGACTCGCTGCGCATTTTTGGATCGTCAGTGTTTTTTGCGACCTGCCGGTATTCATCCGCGGAACGTCCCAACTCCCCCGCTTGCCGATAGACATAAGCGAGCTGTTTGGTCACTTCCGGCTGTAACTCATTGTCGGTGTGTGTGCTGCGAAAATCCCGCAACACCTCGGCTGACCGGCCCCAATCCTGAATGCTGATCAATGCCACAGCCGCGTCGTATTCCGCCGCCGGTCGAATTTCGGAAGTCGGTGCCACCTGTTTGATGCGCAGAAAATGGTCCGCGGCCACCGCGAATTCCTCTGCCTGGTTGGCCAGTTCACCCTGTTTGTAGATCGACGCCGCCAGGTTCTCATAGAGGGCCTGCCGCGACTCGTCCTCGTCCGGGGTCAGCGCCAGAACCTCCGAGTAACCGTGTTCGGCTTCGGGGTAACGGGCCAGTTCGAAATAGGAATGGGACACCGCGGTCCAGGCCTTTCGACGCAGGCCCTTATCGGAATCCGGGTAGCGTTCAATCAGTTGCAATCCGGCGCTGATGACGGCCTCGTAATCCTGCATTGCATAGAGATCATCCGTGGCCGCGCCGAGTACGGTGGCGGCATGTTTGTGGTCCGGGAAGGTATTGGCAAAGCGCAGGGAACTGTCAACGGTTGCCCGCATCGCGGCGGTATGACCGGTCTCATCGACACGGGCCAGATCTTCCCGGTGGGCAAATATGGCCGCATAGCCCGCAGCAGCGGACTGCTCGTGGGCCGGATAATCATAGGCGGTACGTTCATACTCCCGGGCAGCAACCGCGAATTCCTTCTGTTCAAGATGCAGATCCGCCAGTTGATAGTTGATGGCAGGTGACGCCTCATCCTGGGGGAAAGAGGTCAGGAATTCCCGATACCATTGCAGGGCTTCAGCATAATTCTCGGCCTGGTGTTCCTTCAGGGTTTTCTCCTGGTAGAGGGCATGATAGTGCTGGGCCAGATCCTTGAGATTGGTTTTCAGGTAGCTCAACACTTCCGGCATGGCCTCGACGTCATAGTGTTTCCAGTACTCTGCCTGCAATCCGTAGCGCCGTGAGAAATCTTTCTTGGATTCGACTACCAGCTTGGGGAATCCGCCCTCGGTATAAATTTCAGCAACGCGCATGCTGTAGTGAGGTGCCACCTTGTGCAGGGGATTCAGTTCGACAAAGGACTGATAAACCACAGCGGCATCGTTATACCGGCGTTTGGTGACGTAAAACTCGGCCAGATTGCTGTAGATTCGATCTTCGAAATTGCGATGGCCGTAGGTGGAAAAGTACTCGTTCAGGACCTCCGGGCCACCCAGGTTGGAGAAGCCCAGACTGATTACCCGGAAAGTGTCGGCGACACGTCGCTCGGCCTCCTCCTCGCCGCTGTTATCGAAGTCGTAGCCAATGGATTGCTTGTAATCCAGCAGCGCCATGTATTTGTGCAAGGCCTCCTCGTAAAAATCCTGTTTGTAGAGGGTCCAGCCAAGCTTGTACAACGCCAGTTCGTGGAAGGCAGAGTCCGGTCCCCTGTTGATGATCGCCGTGTAGGCTTCTTCGGCATCCAGGTACTTTTTGTGGATAAAGAAATATTCAGCACGTCTGAAAAACACTTCATCCCGGTAACCCGAGTTCGGGTATTCCGCAATCAGGCGTTCCATCACTTCCATGGCCTGCGTGGTCTGGCCGAGTTCGTCGTAGGCACGCGCCATCTGGTAGAGCACCTGGTCGTTGCGCTCGTAATAGGGGTACTCGCGCAGGATGCGCTGATAGGTCTCGATGGCCCGCGACGAATTGGGGTTTGAGGCCACTGGTTCACCGCCGGGCAGGAATGGCGCTGCTGAACTGTCGGAACCGGCAACCTGGTCCATCTGCGTGGTTCGCGCCTCGAAAGCATCCTGGGTCTCGGTCAGGTCGGCGATTTTCCCGGTTTCGACCCGGGTCTCCAATTCAGGTCCCGTACCTGCCGTCGGTGCCGGCAATTCGACAAACGTATCACCGGACCGCCCTGAACCCACCACCGTGCCATACTCTTTCTCGATCTGCAGATCCGCCAGACGGCGCAGGGCCTCCGGCGTTTTGTGGTTGACAGGTGTTTCCTGCAAAAACTGGCGGTAACCGTACATGGCCTTGTCCAGGCTGTCGGTCAGGTCGATTTCTTCGAGTTGCGGCTCGACCTCGCGCAATTCAGCAAGCGTATGCCGGTCGCGACTTGTGGCGCAGGCGGCCAGCACACCGATGAGTCCCAACAGGCAAATCCAGCGCATTATTGACCCCTGGCCTGAAGGGCCTTGGTGGCGCGATCATAGCTGTCCGCCATTGCGTAACGGGCCTGATCCTGGTAGGTATCCAGCCGCTTCTGCCGTCTTTCGAGTTCCGCCACCGCCACCTGCTCCAGCATGTGGCCCTGGCGCGCCATTAACAGGCCGAGAGTTTCCAGGGCAGTATCGACCCGGGTCTGCAGACGTTTGAACGGCGACTCGTAGCCCTCATAGCTGTGACTTGCTGCCTGCCGGACGCGCACGTAAGCCTGATAGTCTTCACGAAGTTTCTCGGTTGCTGTCTTCGCTTCCTCGAGATGCTGGTTGAAG
>QJWQ01000072.1 GCA_003235325.1 Gammaproteobacteria bacterium
GGATCGTCAATGGTGATCAGCAGGGGTCTGGTGGTCATGGCCGCCAGGGCTTTTTTGACCACCGGGCCATATTCCCGGTCCACCAAAACCACCCGGGATTCGGCATGCCCGAGAATAAAACCAATGCTGTCGGCATCGAGGCGATAGTTGATGGTATTGAGTACGGCGCCGGACAGGGGCACGCCAAAATGGGCCTCAAACATTTCCGGAACGTTGGGTGCCACCACCGATACCGTGTCGCCACGCCGGACACCGGCCCGCACCAGCGCGGAGGCCAGCTGACGGCAGCGGCGATAGGTGGTGCCCCAGTCCCGGCGCAAGTCACCGTAAATCAGGGCAATTTTTTCCGGGTAAACGGATCCTGTCTGTTGCAGCAGTGTCAGCGGTGTCAGGGGGGCGTAATTGGCGGGATTTTTCTCCAGCCCCTGATCATAGATTCCGGGCATGTCAAATTGGTCTCGAGATTGGTTAACGGCGCTGGTGCTGTCAGAAACAGCCCTGCCTCAGCATAAAAAGGGCCATTAAGATACGAATCCCGGGATATTTCAATGACTGCAATACAAAAGGGCGGAACAAGTCCGCCCTTCGGATGACCGGCCAACGGCAGGTCAGTTGTTGCCGGGGCGGTCCGGCTTTTCCGGCTTCTGGGGTTTCTCGGGTTTTTCCGGCTTCTCCGGTTTTTCCGGTTTCTCGGGCTTGTCGGGTCGTTCCGGCTTATCCTGACCCTGACTCTTGAGAGGCTTGTCCACCGGCCTGTTCAGTTGCTTGTCCAGTTTCCTGTTCGCAGCCTTTTCAGGTAGCTCAGCCCGGGCCGAGCGGATGGCGCTGACTACCGGTCCGACTTTGAAACCCAGGGTCTTGCCGATATTGCCCCAGCCCATACCCGACTGGCGCAGTGTCAGCACGCCATCAAAGCCCTCGATCAGGGGGTTTTCCGGGTCCTCCGGGTTTTCCACCTCAACGGCCTCGCCATAAAGAACCGCCTGGATATTTTCCGGTGTCGGTTCCAGTCCCTGTTGCGCAAGCAATTCTTTCGCCATGGCGGCGCTGATAAAGGCTCCGCCAACACCCATAGGGCCTGCCGGATTTTCAATGACCGTTTCGATCTCGGTGACATTGTCGGCAGGATCAATAGTGGTCAAAACGATATCTTCGCCGCTGCGAAGGGCACTGATGAGATTGTCGGCATTTTCAGGGGAACCGGCGAAATCCTCAAAATCGTCCCCGAGGGAATCCAGGACTTTCTGTTCGCTGAGGGCGAGGGACGTTCGGTCCAGTTCCTCGACTTCGGTTTCCAGTTCGACGTCGGCCAGCACCGAACCACTGCTTATGGCGCCTGCGAGTAATATCGCCAACAGACCGGCGATAGTCGATGCCTTTAGCCGGCGGTCGGGTCTCGGATCAGGTGTAGTCAAAGCCATAACAGTTACTCCTTATTACAACATCAAAATGTAAGTGAACGTACTGTTGCCAGCGAAAACGGTTGCTTGCGAAATCCGCGCTGATTAAAACCGGTAGCTTGCCTGCAGGCCAAGTCCGTAGTCGGGACTGCCATCGGTCAGGCCCAGATAGGTGTAAACCGAACCGGACCACTCCGGGGACAGCCTTTGCCCAAGGTACATGAACAGTTCCAGGGAATTATCGGCACCCGAGCTGCTGGCCTCCTGATAATCCAGTGTGGCCCCGAGGCTGCGCTGGTCATTGAGACGATAATCGGCGCCAGCGGAGACATATAAGACGTTATTCAGGGTAGCTGCCTCGGGATCGCCCTTGACCTTGTAGGCAAGGGTTGCCATCGGGGTCCACCGACCCAGGGATTTGTACAGTTCTGCCTGCAGGGTGTAATCCAGCTCGCCCGTACCCAGGCCCTTGTCCTCATCGGCAGTGGGCAGTTTGATCTTGCCGGTCAGGTCCAGAAAAAACAGGTTCGGATCAATGTCCGAAACACTCCAGGTGCCGGAAATCCAGACGTCACCGAGCCCGGATTCGGTGGTCACCCGGTCGTTCTGGCCGCCCTGGCCGCCCCGGCTGCCTTGACCGCCGGGCAGGATAACACCGCCTTCGCCGCCCCCGATGACATTGCCGGCGCCTTCAATTTCGATCCAGGGTATCGTCACCTTGTATGACCAGGGTCCGCGGCTGTATCCGAGACTGACCGGCAGGTAGAAAATGGTGGTGTCCGTGGGCTCGCCGTAATCGCCTTCACTTTGATCAAAGCCGGTGGATAATTTCCATTCAGCCAGGTCGCCGGCAAAAGCTGGAACAGACACCAGAATGGTTGCCAACAGGATCGAACGTCGCTTTGAGAGTGTCATTATCTTCATGGGTCCCAGTATCGCCCTTTCCACGGACTGGATTCCACGACAGACAGCACGAAATTGTAATTAAACTGTAACTCTCCGGGGCACTACTGGCGCTGGAATTCGGCATCGATTTCCAGCGCCACTTCATCCCCCGCCATGGGGATATATTTGTCCATGCCAAATGCTGAACGCCTGAGAGTGGCGGTGGCCCGGAAGCCGATGGTGTAGTATCCGGTCAGCATATTGAAGGCTCCGCCCCGGTATTCCACCTCCAGCACAAGGGGTGCGGTGACGCCGCGAAGGGTCAGTTCACCGCTGTACCGCACCCTGCTGTCATCGACAGGTTCAACGGCTGTGGTGCGAAAAAAGGCCTGGGGATACGTGTCACAGTCAAACCAGTCGCTTTCCCGCAATGTGTCCTCCAGTTCGACGTTGTTGACATCGAGACTGGCAGTTTCAACGGCAGCCTCAAGCCGGGAGGCTTCGAGCTGCTTCGGGTCAAAATCCAGGGTGGCATCAAAGTGGTTGAAGCGGCCAACAAAGGTAGACAGGCCCATATGATTAACCTTGAAAACCACCGATGCATGATCTGGGTCAATGCGATAACTGCCTTTCCTCAAGTTAACCGTGCCTTCGGTGACTCCGGGTGTCAACAGCGCCGTGCAGCCAGCCAATTGCGAAAGAAACATTAACAGCAGGCACCACAACAGGGGGCCACGTAGCGGACGACCGCCACTGGCGCGAGGATCGATTACCCCTGCTGTCACCACCGCGATTCTGATCATGATTCTGGCCTTGTCGAGGTTTGGCGTACAGTTTGCGCCGGTAGCGATCAACTTTCTATCAACCGGCTTTCCAATAATAGACGCCCCGTAAAACACCGACCTCCAGCCTGGAAAACTTCTGTATTTTTTAGCCGACGGCACACCGAGTACAACTCCCCATCGGGACCTGTACATCCGGTCAGGCTACAGGGGTTAACCCCATTTGGGGTTAACCGGCCCCAACAACGCCGGCAACAGGTTTCGGCCTTCACCGGATAAGGCTTGCATGGTATCCACTGGCCGGCATCCCTATAATGGCCCGCTTCCTGCATCGTGCAAGTGAATGCAGCCGGTAAAAACTCAGAGAATTACTTATGTGGATTGGAAAACTGGTCGCCGGTCTCATCGGGCTCAGTACGGGCGGACTGCTCGGCGGCATCATCGGCCTGGCGATTGGCCATTATTTTGACAAGGGGCTGGAAAATGTCTTTGGTTCCACTGCGCGAGAGGACCAGGCCCGCATCCAGCGCCAGTTTTTCCGCACTGTATTTCAACTCCTGGGCAAACTGGCCAAGGCCGATGGCCGGGTCTCCGAGGAGGAAGTGGCCCATACCGAATATCTGATGCGGCAGATGGGTTTGCACGGGGAACATCGCCGCGAAGCCATCGAGTTTTTCAAGCAGGGCAGCCAACCGGAGTTTTCCGTCGATGAAGCGCTGAGGGAATTTAATGCGGTCTGTGGTCGCAATCTGAACCTGAAGCGGATGTTGCTCAATTATCTGGTGTCACTGGCCCTGGCTGACGGCGAACTGGCAGAACCGGAGGAATTCTTCCTGCGCCAGGTGGCTGGCCACCTGGGTATCTCCCCGGCCCTGTTTGACCAACTCATGGGCATGATCAAGGCCCAGACCCGGTTCCGGGGCTACCAGTCCCGGGATTACCAGCCAGGACGATCCGACAAGTACGACCTTGATACCGCCTATGCCGCTCTGGGGATACCGAGCAGCAGCACTGACGCTGAGGTCAAGCGCGCCTACCGGAAACTGATAAGTGAAAACCACCCCGACAAACTCATGGGCCAGGGTGTTCCCGAGGATATGATCAAACTTGCCACCGAACGGTCGCAGGAGATCCAGACCGCCTATGACCTGATTAAAGCTGCCCGGTCCATCTGAACCCGCTTCAGAATCGGAATTTGCACATGCCGGTGGCTTTAATGATTTGTCGAGGCTGGCCGCCGCCTTGACAAACGGTGTGTAATCATTTCAAGGCATGTTAGACTTTCGCGGCGAGGTACGGTATGCGGCAGGTTTCCTGCCCGGCCCGTGGCGGATAATATCCACTCCCATAACAGATCATAATCAAGGACCATGCAGGTAATACTATGTCAACTCCATTGAAAAAGTTCTTTGTGGTTGTCGATCCCACTGATGACAAACATACAGCGCTGGATCGGGCAATCATCACAGCCGAGCTTCTCAACCCACATCCCGAAATTTATGTCTTTGTCACCGTAGACCCCGAAGCGGTGGATACCCGCTCCAATAACCCGGGTCTCTATCGGCACCAGCATTGGTTTGAGCAGGATATTATCAAACCGATGACCGATGCCGGCCTGACGTTCCAGATTGAGATTTCCTGGTCAACGGAGTGGCAGCAATCAATCATGCAGGCCGCCAGGCGCTGGGGCGCCGACAGCATCTATCTGTCGGCAGAGAAGAAGGAAACCTCCACTTTCCGGCGCTTTTTCTTCACCGATTCCAAGTGGGAACTGCTCAAGGGCTCCGACTGCCCGGTTGCCCTGATTCGTTCCATCGATAAACCCAAGCGCGAGGTGATTCTCGCCGCAGTCAACTTCCAGGCCACCCGGGATGTGCAGAAAGAACTGAATAACAAGATTCTCGAGGAGGCGCGTCGTTTTACTGATGCCTACGGCGCCGACCTGCACATCGTCAATGGCTACATGGATTCCCTGCACTACCCCGACCGGGGCAAGCTGGTCCACGAAACCGGGGTAATCAAGGAAAAGATCCACGTTGAACCCGGTTATACCGATGAAGTGGTCGACCAGGTGGCCAGAGAAATCGGTGCCGATGTGGTGATCATGGGCACCCTGGGCCAGAACGGCATGCTCAGCAGCCGTCGGGGTAATACTGCGGAGAGACTGATATCGGCCCTGGATACCGATGTCACTGTCATCAACTATGGCTAGCAGGTTTGACGAGTAACTCAGACCAGAGCCCGAATATCGACAGCTCCTGCGATCAGGCCCTGTTGACAACCACCGGGTCGACGCAAAAAGAGAGGGAACGCGAGTTCCCTCTCTTTTTTGTTTCCGGTCTGTTTGTTTTCAGCATGTATGTTTCCGGACAGGAAAACCGGTTGTTCCCGATTTCAGGTAGCGACTTGAATAATGACCCTGAACTACCTGGGCTGCAGCCATTTTGGCAGCAATGAGTAAGGGTCCAGTGAGACTGAGCTGTCGAATTCGACTCCATTGTCATTGAGCAAGGTCTGAAATTCCCCGGACTTGAAGGCGTCAAAAACCTCGGTACAGCCCCCGACATAGGTGCCGCCAACGAAGACCTGGGGTATTGTCGGCACCCCGCTATGGTCCGTCAGGGCGGCCCTGACGCGACCACCCCAGTTTTCCTTCTGGTTCTCGGCGCTGTCCAGGTCCACTGACCGGAAGGGGATATTGCATTGGGCAAACAGCTTTCGCAGGGACCAGCAAAATTCGCACCATTCCAGGGCAAACAGCACCACCGGCTGCTCGGTATCAGCAATGCTGCTCTCAAAAAATTGCCGGGCCTCGTCATCGACCTCGATCGGAGTCGCAGCGGCCTTTGCCGGAGGACTGACGCCGCAGACGTCAAAACGGTAACCGGGCGTCGATCGTGATAGTGCCAATTCATCCTCTGTCATTTCCTCCGGCACGTCCTCGAACAGCGGAGTGCTAAGGTACCGCTCTCCGGTATCCGGCAGCATGCAGACGATATTGGCTCCCGCCGGCGCTGTCTCGCAGATTTCCAGGGCGCCGGCAAAAGTGGCGCCAGCGGTGATGCCGACAAAAATCCCCTCTTTGCGAGCCAGTTCCCTGGAATAATTCAGGGCATCCGCGCCCTTGATAACCAGCAGACGGTCGATCAATCCACCGGCCACCGCGTCCTCGGTCAGTCTGGAAATAAAATCCGGGGTCCAGCCCTGCATCAGGTGAGGTCGGAATGCCGGGTGACTGCCGGCCAGAGAGCCGTCGGCATTTATCGACTGGTGAATGCCACTGCTGAGTAGCGCTGAATTGTCCGGCTCACAGACCACCACCTGGATTGCGGGGCGCTCGGCTTTGAGCACGCGCGCCACACCTTTCAGAGTGCCGCCGGTACCATAACCGGTCAGCCAGTAATCAAGCCGCTCATTGGCAAAGGCACGGAGAATTTCCGGTGCGGTGGTCCGGGAATGCATATCGGCGTTGGCTTCGTTTTCGAACTGGCGGCACAGAAACCAGTTGTGTTCCTGGGCCAATTCCACCGCCTTGGCCAGCATGCCACTGCCCTTCTCCGAAGCCGGGGTCAGAATCACTTTTGCTCCGAGAAAGCGCATCATCTTGCGACGCTCGACACTGAAATTTTCGGCCATGGTCACCACCAGGGGGTAGCCCTTGCTGGCACAGACCATGGCAAGACCGATACCGGTATTGCCACTGGTGGCCTCGATAACAGTCTGTCCTGGCTTCAGAGCCCCGGATTTTTCAGCGTCCTCGATAATACCCAGCGCCAGCCTGTCCTTGACCGAGCCCATGGGATTGAATGACTCCAGCTTGACATAGAGATTGACGTGGCTCGGCGCCAGTCGCGTAATTCTCACCAGTGGCGTATTACCCACGGTCTCCAGAATATTGTTGTGCCTGAGATTGGCGATTGCAGTTGTCATAGTCGGCTCCATCTTTAATGCGGGGGCAATAGTAACCAAAGTCCGCAAACTGGTTGCCAATTATTTCATGAAAATTGCCGATCTGAATGGTCTTGCGATGAGGAACTGACGCCAGACTGGCTCGAAACCCGGATCAGCCACTCCGGGTTTCATCTACCAGGTTAACAGGCCCTACGGAACCTTAGTTACTTTGACTCTACCCTGATGTCGACATCGTCGGGGGTGGTCAGGGCCTCCGGTTTCACATACGGCTTCAGGGAATTGAATGTGCAACTGTTGCCGTCCGGAAATACCACCTTGGTAAATCTATCCAGGGCATAAGGACCTCGGGAAACAAACCCGACTCGATAAGCCGAGCGTATCCAGGGACAGCGCGAGAAGAAGGTGGCCACATAGGTTTTTTTTCCGTAACTTTCGATCAGCAGGGTGCGATCATCAAGTGCCTGCCAGCTGCGAATTGCCCCTTGACCGTAAGTGGAAAGAATGGCCACGTCCTTCTGGTCCTTGTCAAAATAGACTGTTTCCTCGTCCACACCGGATTTCGATTCCGGTGCATTGCTGCAGGATAGCAGCGCCAGCACCATTAGCAGCAGCGACAGGAAAAATCCGGCAGATGTGTTCAGAATTCTGTGCACGGTGAGCGCAACTCCCCACATTGATAAAGCAGTCGTCAGGGAGCCCAGCGCTTGAAATCGTCAAACTGGTGCTGACCCTTGATAACCCAGGCCGGTGCCGCACCGCCATCGCCGGCCGGCTCCAGTTTCGGATGTCGTTGCATGACCTGCTTCATCAGGTCCTCCTGATCCGGGTTGACGTCGAGGAAAAGCACGTGACGGTCGTTCTCCAATACTCCCTCAAAACGCCTGAAACGGGCGTTGCGCACCTGAAATCCAAGAAAACCGCCTTCCCAGGTACAGAATCCCAGGACCACTACCGAAAGAAATACAAACGGCATCCAGCCAATGGACTCGGGCCAGCGATTGAAGTATGCGATACCGGAAACCAGCACGGCCCCCAGGACGCCAATACCCAGGCCGATCAGACCGGAGTGCATAACATCGGTCTTCATAAAATCACTGACACCGTGCAGGTGATGCCTTTCCACTCCGTAGCCATCCTTGCTGAGCACATGGATTTGTGGTGTCACCACACCATTTTCCTCCAATTCCTTTTCAATCTGCTCAAGATCGTCAAGGCTGTCACTAACAAAATAATGTCGAATCATGCGATGCACCTCCGAGATTGATGCGGCTTTAACTCTCTGTAAGCATAGCTAAAGTCATCGCGGGCTGCCGAATATAAACAGGCCTGGCATCATATGGTTGATATCGTTTTGCGCCCTGGCAGCCGCAAGAAAAGTATCACCCGACTCAGCCACAGCAGCCACCTGTCGGTTTCCGGATATTTACCTGACTGATGGCCGTTCACAGCCCTTACCACCCAGGTTCAGTGCCGATTATGGCGTTCATTTGGATGCCGGGCCCGCATTCTGAAGGCCTCTAAATATTGTGACCGGGTAATCAGGACTGATCACTAAATTATATAAAGATCAATACAGTTAAAGACTAAAGATGATAAAGTGTTAAACAATTGAACCCTTCGGATATAACTGAATTTCCGTGCAATTGCCTCGAATGATAGTTCCTCGAACCAGGGCCGGGCGCTTTGCACAACATTCTTGCCGCCGAATCAAGCTGCAACTACTAATGGCCTCTTTCCTTTGCGCCATTACCGGCGCGACCGGTGCCAGCAGCGAACAGAAGACCGGCAATTTCATCCTGTTTGATAATTCCGACTACAGCCTCAACCCGATGCCGGTTGTGCTTGCAACAGTACAGAGCTTTTCCAGTCTGATCCTGGCTGAAGCACCCGCCAGCACGGAAGCAACCGATGCCGGGAAGGTTACCGATACCGGAGAGACTAACGATGCCGGGGAGCCTGCCGATGCCGGGGAGCCTGCCGATATCGGGGAGCCTGCCGATACCGATGAAGTTAACGACGCCGGGAAGATCAGCGATACCGAAGAAGCTAAGGACGCCGGAAAGTTAATCGACGACGATGTCGTCGATACCGAAGAGAGTGACGCCGAAATCAAGACCGGGCCGGCAAAAGCCGACATTCACAGTGACGGTCGGGAGGACAAGAAGGGTGCCTTCTCGCTGCTGGGTACCCTGGTGCCACCGGCAACAGCAATGCGCCTGTCCTGGACACCCCAATTAACCTTCGAGAGCCTGGCGACCCCAACGCCTGTGCTGGTCATGAACGGCGCGATGGCCGGCCCAACCCTCTGTGTCACCGGCGCGGTTCATGGCGATGAGATCAATGGCATCGAAATCATTCGTCGAGTTTTTTTTGACCTGGACCCGAAGTTACTTTCCGGTGTATTCATCGGTGTGCCCATCGTCAACCAGCTCGCCTTTCGGCGAAATTCCCGCTATTTGCCCGATCGCCGCGATCTGAACCGCTTTTTCCCGGGCAACCCCCGCGGCAGTTCAGCCTCCCGTATCGCCTACACCTTTTTTAACGAAATCATCAAGAATTGCGATGCATTGGTGGATCTGCACACCGGCTCTTTCCATCGCACCAATCTGCCACAGCTCCGCGCCGACCTCACCAACAAACGGGTGGCGCAACTGGCCCGTGGCTTTGGCGGCATGGTGGTGCTGAAAAGCAAGGGGGCCACCGGCACCCTGCGGCGAGAAGCGGTCCGGGCCGGAATACCCGCTGTCACCGTCGAGGCCGGGGAACCGATGCGAATTCAGACATCCGTAGTCGCGGACGGGGTCAATCGGATTCGCGCCCTGATGACCAATCTGGGGCTCTATTCCAAACCGTTTTTCTGGGCCAAGACCGAACCGGTCTACCTGCAGTCCCGATGGGTTCGCTCAGAACAGGGAGGCCTGCTGCTGAACAGCATCCAGGTGGGTGAATCGGTGCTGGAGGGCGACATCCTGGGCAAAGTGGTCAACCCGGTCACCAATGATGAATACCTGATCCGATCCCCCTACGACGGCCAGGTCATTGGCATGGCCCTGAACCAGGTGGTCATGCCCGGGTACGCGGCCTACCACATTGGCCTCAAGGTATCAGACCCTTTCTCAGATGAGTCGGTCACCACATCCAGTCCGGCCGTCTCAGAAGACTTCGCCAGCGATGAATCAGAGGATATCGACTCACCGAGATTCGACGTTGACGAGGAATAGATCCTCACTGAAAAGGGGGAAAGCACGAACCGTTAAGACAGTGACCCCGCCTTTAATCCGGTCAATAATCGCAGTAATCTGACCCACCAGAATCTGTCAGGTGGCCCGGAGAGCGCATTGGTGAATAAAATCGAGAATGAATCGGCCCTGGTAAAGGAGGCTCTGAGAGTCGGGGCAATCTACGCGGCAAAACGTGGTGTTGGCAAAATTGAGTCAACGGACAGTATCAATGACAAGATAACCTATGTTTACCGCCTGCTGGTTCACGACAAGCTAATCCAGCCCCTGGCTCGAGACCAGCAAGACCTGCCACGGATGAAACACAAGTTGGCCCTGTGGATTTGCAGGCAGTTGCCCGCGGATCATCCACTGATGTCAGGTTCACAGTCCAATCAGAGCCGGGAAGCAGGCAGCAAGGGGCCAAAGGCCGGAAAAAATTCCTAAGGGCAAGTACTCCCTTAAGAAACTTTCCCCTAAAGACACTTCCCCTGTAGATAGTGACTGCCCTGGCTGACAAACGCCGTGACAACTCAGTTTTCAGCTGTCGGATGCGAAGCCTTAAATCAAAAACCCCGGCCACGAATGGCCGGGGTCAGGATTTGGTCTGAAGACCAGTTATCGAAGCCGGGGCTCAGATAACGGTAACTTCCTCAGCCTGGGGACCTTTTTGACCCTGGGTTACTTTGAACTGAACCCTTTGACCCTCTTCCAGTGTTTTAAAACCGTCACCAATAATGGCTCTGAAGTGGACAAAAACGTCAGGACCCTGATCTTGTTGAATAAAACCAAAGCCTTTGTCGGAATTGAACCACTTAACGGTTCCTGTAGTTGTAGCCATAACATAAACCTTCAATTTAAACAGAAAAAACCCTTTCGGGCAGAACTCCACCCTGAAAGGGTGATCAGTCGGAAATGCAGGTATTACTTTGACGAAGGTACGAACTACTTAGAAAAGGATCGCGACTATAGACAAAAGGCAACGCTGTATTTCAAACTGGAGCAAATATAAGCCATCCCACCCAAAAGTCAACTGATGCCGTGATCGTTGAATGCGACCAAAGTCAAAGAAAGTCAAAGAATGTCGGGTTAATTGTGGTGAAAGTCCATTGAACTTATGCAACTGACAGGGGTAATCCCTCCCCGCAGGCCTCGCTCGGGATTCCTTTTTGCGCTGTTGTTGGCATGGTTTCTGGTCTGTACCCGGGAGTCACTGGCTGCGGGTGACGATTGCCAGGCTTTTCAGTGGGCCACCGACAGCGATGGCACCGAAAAAGCGGCGCTGTTGGTCCAGGTCAGTGTCGATGGCCAAATCCTGACCCTGCAACTGGATACCGGATCCGATTCCAGCGTCCTTTATCGCGGGGTCATGGGCCCCGAGTCCGATACACATGGGCATCAACTGGCCATGGGCAAGACACCGCTGGGCCGACATCAACTGCTGTCGCGACCGGAAATTGCCCCAGGCCAGGCCTCTGGCGTACTGGGGCTGTCCGCCCTGGCGGGTCGAGTGCTATTGCTGGACTACCGGACACAATCCATTTGTTTTACCTCACCCGAGAACATGACCGCAATCGCGGACCAGTACCTGTTCGTTCCTGCCCGCCTGCATAACGGCAAGTTTTTTCTGTACGCCGGCATCGATGGCGATCACCACTGGGGTTACTTCCTTGATACCGGCGCCAGCATCTACGACCTGGTGGTGGATGAGGCAGAATGGAAAATTTTCACCGGAAAGTCGGGCAGTGAACCGGAAAACCACATCGTGCGCGGTTATTCCTGGGATCAGGAAATCACCACTGTCGGCGCCAGGGCCACCGGCAATCTCAGCCTGGGTGCACTGGTGCTGGAGCAACCCCATATTCACTTTATTAAGCAAAGTGCCAGGCTTTTTGCCAATTACCCCTTCGATGCCCGGGGACTGATAGGCAATGCGCCCTTTCTTGAACAGCGGATCCTTCTCGACCTGAGGCCGGGAAAAGTGCGTTTTGGTATCGACAAATCCACCCTTGCCGAGAGTTCCGGTAAACTCAGCTACCCCTTCCTGACCCTGACTGAACCATTGCTGGATTGACCTTTTTATTAGCCGGCCACCACTCTTTGCTCTCACCGTCCAAAACCAGTCCGCCGCTCTGTTTACCCATGCCGGACGGAGTACTAAAATCCGGCTTCGTTTACAAGCCACAGCACTGGAGACAGCCATGAGCATTCAAACTAGATTAATAGAATACAGGGACGGAGACACCGTACTGGAGGGCTGTCTTGCCTGGAATGACGACAACAGTGGGCCGGTCCCCGCTGTTCTGATCTCTCACGCCTGGGGCGGACGGGATGAATTCGCCGTCGACAAGGCCTGGAAAATTGCCGAACTGGGGTATGTCGGTTTTGCCATGGACATGTATGGCAAGGGAATCCGAGGCACCAGCGTCGAGGAAAATTCAGCCCTGATGCAACCTTTTATGAAGGATCGCGAGAGCCTGCAGCGACGTATGAAATTGGCCCTGGCGACCCTGAGACACCAGCCCGAAGTCGACGCCGCAAGGGTGGCAGCCATGGGCTATTGCTTTGGTGGTCTCTGTTCCCTGGACCTGGCGCGCGCCGGTGCCGACATCATCGGCGCCGTCAGTTTCCACGGACTGCTGTTTCCGCCCGGCAATACCGAAGGTAACAGGATACTGGCCAGAGTCCTCTGCATGCACGGCTATGATGACCCGATGGGGTCGCCGGAGGCCATGCTGGCGCTGGCCGATGAACTGACTGCAGCGGCAGCTGACTGGCAGATACACGCCTACGGCAATACCAAGCATGCCTTTACCAACCCGGCAGCCAATGACCACAAACTGGGGACGGTTTACAACGCCACCGCCGAGCGGCGTTCCTGGAAAACCCTGGTCAATTTTCTCGAAGAGATTTTCCAGGGACCGGCCAAAGCCTGAGATTAATTCCCGTGGCGGTCATTTCCGTGGCAGTAGACCTGAAGTTGTAAGCCCCCGGCTTATCAGTTCCGAGGCCAGCGATATGATCCCGGGACACTAAAGGTCCCTATGGCAAAAGCACCGCCGCGCCGTTGAAGCGGCCATGGCGCAGGTCGTCCAGGGCTCTGTTGGCTGCCTCGAGGGGATAGGTGGTCACCTCGGTCCTGACGGGAATCCTCGCCGCCAGCGGCAGGAATTCTTCACCGTCGCGGCGGGTCAGATTGGCTACCGAGCAGAGTTGCCTTTCCCCCCAGAGCAGTTCATAGGCAAAAGCAGGAATATCGGTCATGTGAATACCGGCACAGATCACGCGTCCGCCACGAGACACATCCCTGAGGGCCAGCGGCACCAGTTCCCCTGCCGGGGCAAAGATTATAGCGGCGTCCAGTTCCCGGGGAGGTATGTCACCGGCGTTGCCCGCCCAGTCGGCCCCCATGGCGAGGGCGAACTCCTGACCCGACTGGTCACCCGGCCGGGTAAAGGCGAACACCCGCCGGCCCTCGTGGCGCGCCACCTGTACCAGAATATGGGCAGCGGCGCCGAACCCGTAGAATCCGACATACTTGGCTTCCGCCACCAGCCGCCAAGCCCGGTAACCGATCAATCCGGCACAGAGCAGCGGTGCCGCCTGCTGATCGGCGTAACCCGGCGGCAGGGCAAAACTGTAGGCAGCGTTGGCCAGCATGTACTCGGCAAAACCGCCATTGACCTGGTAGCCGTTGTAGACGGCCTCGGCACAGAGATTTTCCCGCTGGCTTAGGCAGAATCGGCACCGACCGCAACTGCCGCCGAGCCAGGGAACGCCCACCCGCTGGCCAGGCGCAAAGTCATCGACACCTTCGCCCACCTGCTCGACAATGCCGACCACCTGGTGCCCGGGAATCAGGGGCAGTGTCGGTTCCTTTAAATCGCCGTCCACCACATGCAGGTCGGTGCGGCAAATTCCACAGGCTGTGACCCGGATCAGCAGGTGTCCCGGGCATATGGAGGGTACCGGCACCTCACTGGGCACCAGTGGCTGGTTTTGTTGCTCCAGTATCATTGCTCGCATGACAACTATCTCCCTCATTCCAGGGATTTAATTATCAGGCAAAAGATGAAGGCATATGGCAAAAAAATGACATTGCCATGATCCCGGATGCACTTTGCCGTCTTTGGTCACATAGAAAGTCCAGGCACTTTTAACAGGATTTTCTAACAGGACTTTTATCAGGGCCTTATAACACCAACTTGAGCCAGACAGGGATTGGACTATTACAGGGAAGCCGGATTACAGGGAAGACGAATGGGGAGCGGGAACTGTCTTCACAGGCCATCGCAGTAGCGCTGGGCCTCTGCCACGTTCAGGGTACCCTCGTAGATAGCCCGGCCGGTTATGGCGCCGAGAATGCCCTGATCGGCGACAGCCTGTAACGCCTTGATATCGTCCAGGTTGGTGATACCGCCGGAAGCAATCACCGGAATGGCTGATGCCCTGGCCATAGCCAGGGTGGCATCGACATTGACCCCCTGCATCATGCCATCGCGGTCGATATCGGTGTAGACAATGGCACTGACGCCATCAGCTTCAAATTTTCTGGCCAGGTCCGCGGCCATGACCTCGGTTACCTCTGCCCAGCCGTCGGTGGCCACCCGGCCGTTTTTGGCATCAATACCGACAATGATATGACCCGGAAATTCCCGGCACATGGCGGTAACAAACGCCGGCTCTTTTACCGCCTGAGTGCCAATAATCACATAGCTGACACCGGCGCTCAGATAGGCCTCAATGGTTTCGGCATTGCGAATGCCGCCGCCAATCTGGATCGGCAGTTGCGGCCAGGCCCGGGCAATGGCATTGACCACCTCGCCGTTGACCGGTTTGCCGGCAAACGCACCGTTGAGGTCCACCAGGTGCAACCTCCGGCAACCGGCCTCTACCCAACGGGCAGCCACGTCCACCGGATCTGTTGAAAATACCGTGGAGTCATCCATTCGACCCTGGCGCAAACGCACGCACTGGCCGTCTTTCAGGTCAATTGCCGGGATAATGAGCAAGGTTTAACTCTCCGATCAAGTTGCTGTACCTCGGCAGTCGTGCTGTACCGGCCCTGCCTTACCGGCCCTGCCTTACCGGCCCTGCCAACTGACAAAATTCTTTAATAACTGCAGGCCGGCCGTGTGGCTTTTTTCCGGGTGAAACTGCACCGCAAACAGGTTGTCGCTAGCCAGAGCCGCCGCGAAAGGACGGCCGTAATCACAGGTTCCGGCTACGATTTCCGGTGCAGCATCGACGAAATAGCTGTGCACAAAGTAAAACCGCTCGTCCTGGGCGATGCCCCGCCACATGGGGTGATCAATGGCCTGGTGCACGCAATTCCAGCCCATATGGGGCACCTTCAGGCGGTTGCCCCTGCCATCGTGCAGGTCCCGGCCGAAAAACCGGACATTGCCAGGGAAGATGCCCAGGCAATCGACGCCGTTGTTTTCCTCGCTGCGATTCATCAGTGCCTGCATACCGACACAGATACCCAGCACCGGCTTCTCGCTGATGGCCTTGCGCACCGCCTGGTCAAAGCCGCGCCGGACGATCTCGGCCATACAGTCGCGAATGGCGCCAACTCCCGGGAACACCACCCGGTCGGCTTCGGCAATTTCAGCAGCGTCGGAAGTGACGACCACTTCGGCCCGGGGAGCAACGTGCTCAAAGGCCTTGGCGGCTGAATGCAGGTTGCCCATGCCATAGTCTATTATGGCGATTCGAACTGAAAAATCAGTCATTTGCTGTCCGTTTTAAGGAATCGCCGGACTTGCGCCCGGAAGATCACAGGGTTCCCTTGGTGGATGGCATCACCCCGGTCATTCGGGGATCGGGTTCCGCAGCCATGCGAAAAGCACGGCCGAACGCCTTGAAAACAGTTTCTATCTGGTGATGGGCATTGGCCCCGCGCAGGTTGTCGATGTGCAGGGTAACACCGGCATGATTGACAAAACCCTGGAAAAATTCGTAGCTGAGATCCAGGTCAAAATTGCCGACCCGGGCCCTGGTGTAGTCGACGTTCATCTCCAGGCCGGGGCGACCGGAAAAATCAATCACCACCCTGGAAAGGGCTTCATCCAGCGGCACGTAGGCGTGGCCATAGCGACGGATGCCTTTTTTGTCCCCCAGCGCGGCCTTCACTGCCTGGCCCAGGGTAATGCCGATGTCTTCCACCGTGTGGTGATCGTCGATATGGGTGTCGCCTTTCGCCTCGACTGTCAAATCCAGCAGGCCGTGCCGGGCAATCTGCTCCAGCATGTGCTCCAGGAACGGCACCCCGGTGTCAAAGCTGGCCTGCCCCGAACCGTCCAGGTTTACTTCGACAGTAATCCGGGTCTCCAGGGTGTCACGACTGACGGTCGCCTTGCGATTGGACATGGAAATCTCCACCTGCTGTTACACCGCCACCCTCGCGACGGAGGCGGTATTATACGGATCGCACCCCGCCTCTTCCATAGACACTTCGCCCTGTGCAAATTCCCACCCCGAACCGGCGGCGGAGCCGACCGGGAAAGCTCGTCTGCCGCCATCACCAGAACAAAATTATTCCAAATCAATAGGTTGCAAACAGTGCCCGACAACCCACCGCCAGTGGATGAAAGGGTCCGCGCTCTATCAAATGCAACGGGTCACAAAAATCCGGCAACCGCGAGGGCAAAAGACCCGGCGGTAATCCATGGGCCCGGGGGCGAGCCGGTGCTGACATCCATGGTAATTTTCCAGTCACGGACGGCTGATTCTGGCACCGTTTTTCTCATCGCCGGTCCGGAGCGGTGGACACCGTTTCTGATCCCGACGAACAGTCTCCGGTCGCCTGCAAACATCGAACCCGGGCTGGCGACGCACTATCCAGACTGATCATTTGGCTCCGAGTTCCATTCCCGACCCGTTAACAGCTATTAATTGTGCCGGGATCGAGATGTGCGCATTCCTTTATTACAGTTGCCTCGTATTACAGTTGCCTCGATGGGCTTGCGGAATCTGCGCCTCAAGTAACTTGCCCTGTGTCCGCACTCACTCCTAACGCCAGACCCTCTCCCTCAGGTTCGTTACCGATCTTCCGGAGGCGAGCCGCGCAAGACAGGGCTGGTGTCAAAGAGTCTGGAGTCACAATTGCGTCGCAGAAAAAAATGGACATCACATTGCTGGAATGCCCGACTGGACGGCCACAGCCCTTACGCCTTAGTATCCGCAGCCAGCCGCTGGCTGCAGTCCCCAGAGGCCGCCAATCTGCTGGAGGAGTAATACCGAAATTCCACCTCTTCCCTGCTTGATGTGGTGACGGTCACCGGAACCAGTCTCGCCGGCAGTCTTTGCCACCGTTTGAGAGCCCTGGACTCTGGCCTCGATTCCGACCATGGAGAACTCCAAGATGAAAACCCTGCTGAAATGGACCCTGGGCACCCTGGCAATCCTGCTGGTTCTGCTTGCCGTGCTGGTGACCTACATCCTCTTTGGCCTGGACCCCAACAGCTATAAACCCCAGCTACAGGACCTGGCCGAAGCCCAGGGTGTCGACCTGCAGATCGAGGGGGACCTGTCCTGGCAGCTGTTTCCCAACCTGGCCATCAAGATCGGCGCCACCCGCCTGGCCAGCGAACGTCACAACCTGCCCAATTCCCGGTTCAGAACGGCGGATCTGAGTCTCGACTGGTTGCCACTGTTCAGCGGCCGCATCGCGGTGAACGGCATCCACGTCACCGGCGCCGACCTGGAGCTCAAAGAGGCGGCCCAGGGCGCCTCGGTAGCCGCCCTGCCCGCCACCGCCACGGAGCCTGCGACCCTTGGCGACAGCTCCTTCAGCCTCGCCGTCAGGGAGTTTTCCCTGAAAGACAGCAGAGTACTGCTGCCCGGTGAGAGCGGCGCCATCGAATTGGGTAACCTGCAGTTGGATGGCACTCAGCTCAATTTTGACGGCATTCCATTTCCTGTGAATCTGCACAGCGACATCCGCATGCCCGGCACCACCGAAGCACTGGGTGTCGACTTTAGCGGCAGTATCAACGTCAACCTCAAGACCCAGGCAGTGCTGCTGAAAAATACCCGTATCGCCATTTCCGGCCTGGCCAAAGATCCGTTGCAGCTGGCTTTCGATGCCGATACCGACCTGGCCGCGGACAGCAGCAGGATCACCGACCTCCAGGGCTCCCTGGGTCCACTGGCTTTTAGCGGTGAACTGGCAATTGCCGGCCTCAGCACCGCGCCCGAGGCCACCGGTAAAATCCAGGTGCCGGCGTTTAACCTGAAACAGTTCCTGACCCCCTGGCTGGAAGAACCGCTCAAGACCCGAAACGCCGAGGCCATGGCCCGGGTCGGTTTCAGCAGCAGCTTCAGCGCCAGCGCCAGCCGGGTGTCCCTGCCGGACATGGTGCTGAATCTGGATGAAAGCCGAATCGACGGCAAGTTTGAACTGGTCATGGCGAAAAGCCGAAAACTGCAATTGGTGCTCAGGGGCGATAGCATTAACGTCGACAGCTACCTGGCCCCGGAAGTCGCCGACGAGGCGGCCGCGTCTCCTGCTGCCGCGGACGCCGCCCTGTTCCTGCCTCTGGTGGCGCCACTGGCGCTCCTCGATGGCGGCGCCGGCACGGTCGAACTCAGCTGGAACAAAATGCTGGTGGAACAGATTCCACTCACCGACCTGCAAGTGGCCCTGGCCGGCAATAGCAAGCAACTGAAGTTGACCCGTTTTACCACCGGTGTCTTCGGCGGCACCGCCTCGGCCACCGCCAGTCTGGACCTGGGCCAGGCGACACCCAGCCTGAAATTGCAGCAAAATCTCACCGGCATTCAACTTCAGAACGCTCTAACCCACCTGGCGGAAAATGCCGACATGACCGGCACCCTGACCATGGACCTGAATGCCACCACCAGCGGTAACAGCGTCGAGAACCTGCGAGCCAACCTCAAGGGAGGCGGCATGCTTCGAATCGAGGAGCCGGTGCTTCAGTCCATCAATATCGAACAGAACTACTGCGATTTGGCGGCCATGGTGGAGAAACAACCGGCCCGCACCGAACCCTGGCCCGCGGGAACCCGTCTCAACACCATGGATGGCCGCTACCAGTTGGCGGGTAACCGCCTGTTACTGGAGCAATTCAATACCGGCATCGGCAACCTGCTGGTTCGCGGCAGCGGTGTCATCGACACCGAGGCGGAAACTTTTGATATCCGCCTGATCACTAACCTGCAGGGCGAGCGCACCAGCGACGCCGGCTGTGTTGTCAAGAGCAAGCGAATTCGCAACAAGGATATCACCATGCACTGCAAGGACAGCTTCGCCAAAGCTGGCGGCACCAGTTGCAAGCCGGATGAAGCCGTGGTCAAGAACCTGATCCAGGATCGGGTACTGGATGAAATCCGGGAAAAGTCCGGCAACAAGGACACCGTCGACGCGGTCGAAGGGCTGTTGCGGGGCATTCTGGGCGGCGGCAGCAAGTAACAGAAATGACCAATTCCTTCGCCGGCGATCTGCTCGCCTGGTTTGATAAGCATGGCCGCAAGGACCTGCCCTGGCAGCAGGATACCAGCCCCTATCGGGTCTGGCTGTCAGAAATCATGCTGCAACAGACCCAGGTAAGCACGGTCGTTCCCTATTTTCGGCGTTTTACCGAGCGCTACACCAATGTTCGGCAACTGGCGGGGGCGCCGCTGGATGCGGTGCTGCACCTGTGGACCGGGCTCGGCTATTACGCCCGGGCCCGCAACCTGCACAAAACAGCTCGCATCGTCACCGACGAACATGGCGGCCGGTTTCCCGCCAGTGTCGAGGCATTGTCGGCATTGCCCGGCATCGGCCGCTCCACCGCCGGCGCCATCGTCGCCATTGCCCACGGGCAGCGGGCAGTGATCCTGGACGGAAACGTCAAGCGGGTGCTGAGCCGCTATCACGCCGTCGAGGGCTGGCCGGGGCGGGCTCCGATAGCGGCGCGGCTCTGGCAGCACGCCGATCAACATACCCCTGCCAGTCGCATCGCCGACTATTCCCAGGCGATCATGGACCTGGGAGCAACCCTGTGCACCAGGAGCAAGCCCCGCTGTGAGGAATGCCCGCTGCAGACAGCCTGTCAGGCAAGTCAGCAGGGCAACCCCCTGGACTTTCCCGGCAAGAAACCCGGCAAAAACCTGCCCGTGCGCAGCTCGATGTTTCTGGTCATGAGCAATCCGGCCGGTGAGGTATTGCTGACTCAACGGCCGGCAACCGGACTCTGGGGTGGCCTCTGGACTTTTCCCCAATGCGACCCCGAGGCCGATATCGCCCGCGCCTGCGCGCAAGCTGGCTGTCATGCCCTGGAATGGTACATGGACCCACCCAGGCGGCACAGTTTCAGTCACTACCACCTGGACTACACCCCCGTTCGCATTCGGGTCGAACCGCATTCCCGGGTCGGAGAAACCTCCGGTATCTGGTACAACCCCCGCAAACCCGCGACTCTGGGTTTGCCGGCACCGGTGGCGGCACTGCTGGCAGAGCGCGCCGGATCTGCGACGCCGGAGTTGGACTGAGCACGACTCAGGCACTATTCAGTCATAGTGCCGACCACTGATTGCGACTTGCCCCGGCAGGGCTTCACCTCTTATCCTGTGGCCCCGCTGAAGGAGAAAGCCCATGGTTCGCATCGTCAACTGCCGCAAATACAAAGAAGAACTGCCCGGTCTTGTCGCCCCGCCCTTCCCCGGCCCCAAGGGCGAGGATATCTTTGAAAACATTTCTCAACAGGCCTGGGACGACTGGCTAAAGCACCAGACCATGCTGATCAATGAAAAGCGCCTGAACATGATGGACCTGACCGCCCGCACCTACCTCAATGAGCAGCGGGAGCGGTTTTTATCCGGAGAGAAATATGACGAGGCAGAGGGCTACATACCGCCCTCCGAGTAAAGCCGCAACGCCACTTGACGGGGCATAATTGAAACGGTTTAATACGCGCCTCCCGTGGCGAGAGCCAGATCAAGGGACCCGTCCGGGACATCGCTCCCCGGATACACATTACAAGCCCAGGTAGCTCAGTCGGTAGAGCAGAGGATTGAAAATCCTCGTGTCGGTGGTTCGATTCCGCCCCTGGGCACCAATAAAATCAGATAGATACACATATGATTTGGTCGTCCATGACCAAATGCCTACTTCAAGCGATTAAAAATTCAACCGAATACCAAGTTGATACGTCTTGCCATGCTGATTTGAGTAGAAAACACTCTGTGCTGCATTATTCACGTATCGGTTGTCATATTCGTTTGTCAAGTTCGTTGCATCCAGCGTCACAAGAAGGTTTTCCGAGTACGCATAAGACATGCCCAGATCGACGTATGCGGTTGAATCCTGGTAACGATCCAAATCAGGCGTTGCGCCGATAGAAAGCAATTTGTCGCCCACAGCGTTATACGAAAGGCGGGCAGAGAACTTACCAATATCATACATCGCTGTAAGACTGTAGGAGTCATCAGCAACATTAGTTGCAGGACTCGAACCCAACTCCGGATCGATGATCTCACTATCAAGATTGGTATAACTAGCAGAAAATCCAAGCCCATTAAACGGCTCTGGCAAGAAATCAAAGAATTGCTGATAGGCAAGAACGTAACCAGAAATCTCGCCGTCTAGACCATTACGAGGACGACTGATACGGTAGGTTTGGCCATCGATAACCTCTTCTGATACTGAAGTTTGAGCAAAACCGGTCAGGTCTTTTTTAAACAAACCCAATGAAACGAGGTTTGATTCTCCGAAGTAGTATTCCAGAGAGGCATCAAGGTTATCGGACATCAATGGTTCAATGTCGGGATTTCCTCCGGATGAGCCGGTTCCAGTATTAATATCCACGTGCAAATCGAGGTTAAAATTACTGCTCGGATTAGGACGAACCAGCGTTTCACTGTATCCAAGGCGCAAGTACAAATCATCCGTAAACAGAAAGCGCATGTTCAAACTCGGGAGAACCTCGGTATAGTCTCGACCCTGTTTTTCGTCAGATAATATGACCGCTCCGTTATCAAGGACATAGTCTTGCACGTCTAAATCAGTGCGCACCACTCGAATACCCGCGTTTCCGTCTAAACCAATGCCTGAAAATATGGTGGTATCAAAATCGAGCATTGCATAACCAGCAATAGTCCGTTCATCCATAACCCAGGCATTGGTATCAAGAGGGTACTCAGGTTCAGCACGAGATACGCCTGCCAACTCCCTCAAATCTTCTCGAACCCTCATGGTACCCGAGCCTGCACTCACCCATGTTGTGGTCGGAAAGGACTGATCGGTAAACAAATCGCCTGGTGACGGCTCCAACAACGCGCGAGCAGCCCCGAGGTTCTCTGCAGGAACCTCGAAGAACACAAAATAGTTTTTGAAATCCTGCTTTATGTTGTTCCAGCGCGCCCCAAAGTGAATGTCAGTGATGAAATCAGCGCCTGTAGCATAATCGAAGTCCAGACTAAATGCCGGATCCTCGTAATCAGTGTCATTACCGGTTTCAAAATAACCGGGAGCATCAAAATTTGCAGCGTCAGCAACATCAACGCCACTCACAGCAAAATATGGTGTCTTACCGCCCAGGTTAAACTCCACCTCAGGGGCATAGGTTCGATAGTTGATACCCTGGAAATAGAACAGGGCATCACCTTTCTGATAGGAAAAATCCAGCTTAGCGGTCAAATCACCCCAATTTTTAATCACACCGGCACCAACAACCTCAGTTGTGTACGGGTTATCAGTTTCAAACGGTTGCGCTCTCAACTCAACATTCGACAAGGTATAGCTATCCAGGAATTTTCCTGTATTTACAGTGGCTTGACCTACGGCCCCATCACCCAGATTTCGAGATTGCAAGTTATCCTGATGGGATCGACCGTGTGATATGAAGTACATGTAGTCCGCATACACTTCTGTGTCTTCGCTTACAGCCCACTGAAAGCTGGCGTAGGTGGAAGCTCGCACACGCTCACCAGTCTCTCTACGCATCCTAAGTCCGCCAGTCGCCAGGTTTGCTGTATCTTCCGACTCGCCAAGAATCCCATTACTATTCAAGTCAAACAAATCATTTCGGTCGCCAAAACCAAAAATCTCTGTTTTGTAGCCAGCAGAGTTAAAGATCTCGTACTGTCCGGCGAGCACAAGCCCCATCTCTCCGACAGAGGTATCAAAACGATCTGAGTAAGCTACCGCTAGAGAAGGGGAAGACTCAGAAGTCTCATCGACATAAGAGCCCTCGATACCAACAGCAAGGCGCCGCTCGTCGTAATCGAAAGCCCGCCCCATATCAACATTGATCAAACCACCCAAACCACCTTCCAACTGGTCTGCGCTCGTTGTCTTGTAAACCGTGATGCCACCGATAAGATCAGAGGAGTAGTCAAGCAGTGTAGCAAACCGCGCACCCTGACTGACGACATGCCGACCATTAACCGTAGTCTGAATGTCGCTCACCCCATTGATCACATAACCATTTCCTTCACCACGACCATTTCTACTCAGTTGAACACCTGGAATACGCTGAATGGATTCTGCTATGTTGGTATCTGGAAACACGCCCAAATCATCGACAGATATGGCGTCCACCATCGAACTGGCATTGCGCTTTGTCTCCAAAGCATTTGTAAATGCGGAGCGAGCTCCGGTAACAATAACCTCTTCTATATTATTGCCGTCTGAGTCTTGGGCATACGCCAACCCAACACTCACCGCTGAAATTGCCGTAACTAGTAATTTTTTCTTCAGGTTTATCATTTATGCCTCCTCTTTGGCATGAGTTTCAAAAATTAATTAAAAGTTGAAGGTCTTTCATATCACTTACTCATTGTCTAATCCTGAATGGTGGGATATGTCTTTTCCGTAAATAACCTACCGTAGACTCAACGAGTCAATCAGTACTGACGATCCATCGTCGAAGGTGATATTCAATTTATATTCGCCAGCATTTATTCGCGTAGGCGTTTTAAATTGGACCGAGTTCCATCCGCCTTTTCCTGCTAACGAAGTGCCCATTCGAGTAATAGTGATATGATCTTTATCGACTATTGAAATAGCCGCTGTTCGGGTTACCCCTTCCGGTAACCGGTACCGCAAAGTAAATTCCTGCTCTTTAGCCAGGCCTGTACTTATCGACCAGCCTATTGATGCACTTCCCTCTTCGAGCACGACATATCCTTGGCCACTGTAACCCTGGACAGTGGTAGCCACTCGTCCATTCGATAAATCACCATCCTCCGCTTCAAAAATGTTCTGTTCTCCATCAAAATTAAAATCACCCGGGGTATATGGCGAAGATAATTCACGGAAAATGATGACAGGCATTGATGAAGGTACCTGAATGATTTCACTCGAAGAAACCTTGCGCTGAGCAAAAACATACCTGGTCAATTGGGTATTTTCTTGACCTGATTCGGTAGCTAGTGCCGTTTGATTGGTTTGGGTCCAGCCAGAGGGAATAGCAGTTCCCTCCTGTATAGCTCCAACCAGTTTGGCGTTGGCGTTAAATTGAATCTTTAGCTTTCCATTTTCTTTATCATTCAGTGGTAACAGATAATCCTGATCGAGATATTCGTAAGGAAGCTTTGTCCACCGCAAAATACCATCTGCAAACACCGGATTGGCGTTATCCAGGTAGGGCTGCAGAATGGCATTGCCGAGCAGGATCGTTGCCATATCTGAGTGTTTTAAGGAATCTGTCTGTGACGTAGATACGGGCACCCCATTACTGGCCGGCGCAATGGTAATTCCCGAAATAATCGCTTGTCCGGCACTGGTATAGGGAAAGGAAATCTCGATCACTCCCGATTTCGCCTGCACCGTAATGTCTTTTCGCAAAGCTGTGCCAAAGCCAGCTTCCCGAAAAATATCAAAATCTCTAAGCTCGACAATATTGTTTACGGCGACATCAAAAACTCTCCAGGCTGTCGCGTCTATATTGGTACGGCCATACCAGGGTTCTACAAAATACAGAGAAATGTTGTAGCTTCCGTCCGGCACTTTGAAGCGATAGCGGAGTTTGTCCATACCGTAGCGAAACGTCTGGAAAAGGGACTGTGCGTTAGTACCCCGTATCGGATCGTAAATTACACCGCGGCTACCTAACGCAGGATCCAGATCAGTGTATTTCTCAGCCCAACTGGACCATCCCCACATCGCATCCTTTTGATACTGTCGGTCGGCCAGCCAGTGAATACCATTGCTATCCGTAAATGACTGCCCCCCTACGTTTACGGCAAATAGGTAGGGATTCCCGGTGTTATCCGAAGGCACATTATTTTGGTCAAAAAGATGTGCGATATCTGGTGAACTCGGCAGATTATTCAAGACCAATCGATCTCTCGCGACTACTTCGTCACCCATCACGCAATCTGCAGTCAGAACATTAAATTTGATATCAGCGTTATCCCAGATAAACCTTTCTTGCTCATTTCGTTGCCGTCGGCCGAGAGAACGTTTCCCGTCAACATCGTTATAAAGTTCCACCGAGTCACAGTTGGAATAGACTTCGATACCAGACTTTCTTCCAGGCTGGATCCACCGGTCAGTCCAGGTATGAGAAACAATGTAGACAACGGGAGCTTCGGAAGCCGGCACCTGCCGTGCGCGGTACATATAATATAAATCGGTGGGTTCACCCCAAAGAGTAAGGAGGCCTTTGTTATTAGCCGGCCCCACACGATCAAGGGGTCTTATTCCATCCCAAATTTGCGTCCCGTCATCGTGCATTGGTCGGCCGGGATTTTCGTGGGTCACCAATAGCCACTGAAGATGGCCAATTGTGCTTCCTGCTACGCTATCAGCAAGTCGAGCTTTCTTTTGGAGCAATTCGGCAGCATGATTTTCTGTGTATTTTCCCTCTTCAAAATCGGACTCGCTATGCCAACCCAACGAGCGCCATGCTCCATACTCACCAACGAGGCCCTGTCGCTTCAATTCCTCTGCAAAGTTATCTGGATTACCACCGTACGTCCCTGACCAATTTTGTGGAACATTCCAGTCAGTCCCTTCACCGCCATTGCACGCAACTACTAAACGTTGAATTGAAGTGGTTGGATCAAGCTGTCTGATAATGGCAATTGCTTCTTTAGCAAATTCTGCAGGGATCTCGCTTTCATTCTGAAGCCCCCAAAAGAACAATGCAGGGTTATTGCGGCGTTCCCTAACCCAATCGGCCAAAAGCGACTTAAAGTTGTTACGATAGTCCTGGTTGTCATGCCAGTTATGTGCACTAAATTGGGCCCACCAGAAAATGCCATCCATTGCAAAGCGATCGGCATAGCGGAGGTTGTGTGGATAATGTGCATCCCGAAAGGTGTTAAATCCAGCAGCTTGAAACTGGTCTATACGGGAATTGATTTGCACATCCGAAAATGCGTGGGATTTGCCCAATAGATGCTCATACTCGGCCGTGCCCTGGATATGATACTGTTTACCATTTACGTAAAATCGTCGATGACCCTGATCGTCAATGCGTATTTCATAAGTGCGTATACCGTAGGGAACTGTGAGCTGATCAAGTTCTTTATCATGTTCTAAGATTGTCGAACGCAGTGTATAAAGAGTCGGCGTGTCCGGTGTCCACAACTGAGGATTGTCGATCGCTGACATTTGCCGGTCATAAACTGCCGTTTTCCCAGCATTTAAATAATGGTCAGAACGACTGGTCGCAACTACCGTTCCGTCTTGTCCTACCATCTCCGTTACAATCGTAAACGACCTCGCTTGACTGGAGTCATTGACGACTTCCGTTCGAGCCGTGAGTGTGGCTTTATCCACACCGATATCCTCCAGACCACCCCATGCATAGATTCCAAAAGGGCGTATATGCAAATCCGTTGTTCTGATTACTCGCACTGGTCTAAAGATGCCGAAAGGCTGTGACCCCTCGGAATAACCCCACTTTGGCTGGTCATCACCTGGAGCCCAGGGAAGGTCAACAATGCCGTAGGGGTTATCAACTCTTAGAGCAAGGGTATTCATTCCGGGTTTAACAGCGTCAGAAACGTTGATGTCAAATGACGTGAGCGCGCCCGCGTGCCGACCAACCAGAACACCGTTCAACCAGACTGTGGCATAGGTCCCGACACCTTCAAACCTTATAAAAATCCGTTCATCATCCGAAGGCAGTTTTATATTGATTTCCTTCCTGTACAGGGCCGTTCCATGCCTTGTTCCGTTTCTTACTTGGCGGGCATAACTGTATTCTTGCCAGTTATGTGGGACGACAACTGTCTCCCAATTCACGTCATTAAAATCTGGCTGCTCAAATCCTGTATCCACATGAGGCAAATCGGAAGTTTCAGAATCTGCGTCAATGATGATAGAGCGCCAGACGCCGTCGAGACGAAACTCTGCCTTCTCCGCTTCGGCGGAAGAGAATATTCCCAGCGTCATCAGAACCGACAAGGCGATAGAAACTAAGCGATGCATATCTGGCTCCCCCTGTACGAAAAAATAAATTTCATATACCTAAACCTCGAACAGACAATTTGCATTTCTTCGAATCTAATTGAGTAATTTTAATGCCACCGGTGTCATTAAAAACCCGAATAAAGCAAATTGAGCATATCGTCGCAGCAGAACGCACATTTCACCAAGTCTTATCCCCCTGAAACCGCCAACAGCCGCGCTATCAGCAACCCACATATTCATATTTATAGGCTGCTGCTGATATTTCAGTAAGAATATTATAATATTTCTGTTTGGTCAACTGTAATATCTATATTTTAATACAGTCAGCCGGATT
>QJWQ01000160.1 GCA_003235325.1 Gammaproteobacteria bacterium
ACATCCTGATAGGCCTGGCGCACGGCATGGCTGACCACCCGGTCACGGACTGCACGGCCATTGACAAAAAAATGCTGTAAGTCCGCCTGGCTGCGGGAAAACGTCGGCAATCCCATCCATCCCCACAGGCGCAGACCGGTCAGGTCGATCTCGATGTAGAGTGCCTGCTCCATGAATGCCGGGCCACAAATGGCCGCGACGCGGCGCTCCCGTTCCTGCTGGCCCTCAGCTGCCCGGTAACTGTGAACCATCCTGCCGTTATGACGCAGGCTGAAATTCACACCAAAGTGACTGAGAGCAAGTTTCTGCACCACCTCTTCCAGTCGACCGTATTCGGTTTTTTCCGTGCGCAGGAATTTGCGTCGGGCCGGGGTATTGAAAAACAGGTCACTGACCTCGACCGTAGTACCCCGGGGATGCTGGGCCATGTCCACCTCTACCGCCATGTCTCTGCCCTCGGTTCTGGCGCGCCAGCCGGGGCCGGAGGTTTCACTATTGGTAGTCAGGGTCAATCGCGCCACCGAACCGATACTGGCCAGGGCCTCGCCACGAAAACCGAGGCTGGCAACCGCCTCGAGATCCTCGAGCCTGGCGATCTTGCTGGTGGCGTGCCGGCTCATGGCCAGGGTCAGGTCCTCGCGGGCAATACCACTGCCATTGTCCCTGACCCGAACCAGCTTGATGCCACCATTTTCCACGTCCATGTCAATACGGTCAGCACCGGCGTCCAGGCTGTTTTCAAGCAACTCCTTGAGCACCGAGGCCGGGCGCTCCACCACCTCGCCGGCGGCGATCTGATTGGCCAGCCTGGGGCTCAGCAACTGGATTCGGGGCATCGGTGAGTTCGATCTGTACGGGATGGACTGGACAAGTAATTTATCGGGAGCATCAGGACGAGGGAATTCGGATCCGTTGCCCGACGCGAATGACTGTTGACGTCATGCGGTTGTGACGCAGGAGGGATTCAACACTGAGGTTGTGGCGGCTGGCAATTTCCGAAAGGGTATCCCCCCTGGCAATAATGTAAACCTGTTCGGATCGGCCGGATTTCCGGGCGGCAACCCAGGTACCCACCGGAGGCTTTTCGCGGAAATAGTGGCTGATGCCGGAGAAAATAGCCTCGGCCATTCTGCGTTGATAGCTGCTGCTGCTGAGCCTTTTGGCCTCGGAGGGGTTGGAGACAAACCCGGTTTCCACCAGAATTGATGGAATATCCGGTGACTTGAGCACAACAAACCCCGCCTGCTCCACCTGCGCCTTATGCAACCGGGCTATGCCACCAATGGAATCCAGCACTCTTTTGCCGACATCCAGGCTGCTGTTCAAGGTCGCGGTCATTGAAAGGTCCAGCAGGACACTGGCCAGCATTTTGTCCTTGTCATTGAGACTGACATTGCCGACACCACCGATCAGGTCTGCCTGGTTCTCCCGCTGGGCCAGGTACCTGGCGGTCTCGCTGGTGGCGCCCCGGGGTGACAGGGCAAAAACCGAGGCGCCGTTGGCGGAGGTTTTTTTAAAAGCGTCGGCGTGTATGGAAACGAAAAGATCGGCCCGCTGTTGCCTCGCCTGTTCGGTGCGACCACGCAGGGACACATAGTAATCACCGGATCTGACCATGTGGGCCTTGAATCCGGGTTCCCGATCCACCAGCCGCTGTAACTCCCGGCTGATTGCGAGCACCACCTGTTTTTCCTGAATTCGACCGGGACCCAGGGCCCCCGGGTCCTCACCACCATGACCGGCATCAATGGCAATGACAATCGGCCGCTCCTTGTCACCGCTGACAGCCGCCTCCACCGTTTTCTCGGTTTTGACCCGACCGTCAAACAGGTCTACCACCAGCCGGTCGCTGTACTGATCATTGCTGTTCAGGGAAAAACTTCGAGGTTTCACCGGCGCCGTCAGGTCGAGCACAACTCTCAAATCGGTACTGTTGCGGCTGGCGGCGCGGACCGAGCGAATTGGCGTATTAGCCAGGTCGAGGTCGTCGATGGGACTATTAAGCCGGGTACCGGAGATATCTATCACCAGCCTGTCCGGATTCTGCAGGGGGAAAATCTGGTGTTCCACTGACCTGTCGAGGTCAAATACCAGCCGGGTGTGGTCAGGAGCCCGCCACAGACGCACGCCCTCGATGGTGGCGGCCTGGGCGGGCAACTGCAGCAACAGCAGCAGGAATAACAGGCCGGTCCGCATCGGTTTTGGCGAAGAGAAGCCCTTCCGGGTCGGTAGCGGGGATGTCATGCGGTCACTCTTTGACGTCAAGCCTGTTGAGAATGTGTTCACCTGCGGCCGTCAGGGCTGCCAGCTGCAATATACGGCCTTGTCTGTGGATGTCTATAGTGACATGCAAATCCGGTTCAGGCAAAAAACCCCGGCCGCGTTCCGGCCATTCCACCAGGCACAGGGACCGGCCGTCCAGGTAGTCCCTGATACCCATATACTCCAGTTCATCGGCACTGCCAAGTCGATACAGGTCAAAATGATAAACAGTACCCGCTGCCAGTTGGTAGGGTTCCACCAGCGTAAAGGTAGGGCTTTTTACGGCGCCGGTATGCCCTTTTGCCCGAAGAATTCCGCGGCAAAGGGTAGTCTTGCCGGCCCCGAGAGTCCCCTGGAGGAAAACTACCCCGGACTCCAGGGCCGTGCCCAGGGCTTCACCGAGAGCCACCATCGCCCCCTCGTCGGCGACCTCCAGGAACCGCTTTCGAGTCACTGGGCGTTAACCAGGGAATGCAGCCAGGGCATCAGATCGGTCGCCCGCAATCCCCGCTGGCCCGATTGCTCGACGGCCCGATCGGCTGCGCTTGCGTGGAGGCAGACACCGAGCCGGATGGCCGCGGTCGGGGGCAGTCCCTGGGCCATAAGGGCACCGATGACGCCGCTGAGGACGTCGCCCATGCCGCCGCTGGCCATACCCGGATTGCCCTCGATACAGATACCGACCGGCAGGCTCCCGGTGCCACAGGTCAGGGTGCCGGCGCCCTTGAGCAGCAATGCACATCGGTACTTTTGCCACAGTCTGTCCAGGGACCCGAACCTGTCGGCCTGGACCGTCCCGGAGGTGGTTGCCAGCAATCGGGCTGCCTCCCCCGGATGCGGCGTCAGCACCCAGTTTCCCATGTCGACATCGGCGGCAACACGGCCTTCTGCGAGAATATTGAGGGCATCGGCATCGACCACCAGGGGTTTGCCACTTCGCGCGGCTTTCTGCAGCATCTGTTCCGACCAGGGGGATCGACCCAGTCCCGGACCGACCACCAGCACCGATGGGCGCTCCAGCAGGGGTTCCAGCTCCTGACCGGAGGCGACGCCGACGACCATGGCTTCCGGTGTTCGCGCCAGGATCGGCGCCACGTGCTCGGCGCGGGTGGCGACGCTGACCAGGCCGGCACCACAGCGCAACGCCGCCTCCGCCGCCATTGCCGCCGCGCCGCCAAAACCCCGGTCGCCGCCGATGATCATGACGTGGCCAAACAGCCCCTTGTGGGCATCCGCACGACGGGGCGCCAAGGCACCGAGCTGTGACTCCAGATTGAGAATTTCAGCGTCCGGATTGATGCCGTCGTAGACAGCTTCCGGCACGCCGAGATCGTCAAACATCACTTCGCCGGCGAAAGCGGGGCCGGCACCCGTGAACAGTCCCCGCTTGCGGCCGATAAAGCTCATAGTCAGATCGGCGGTCACCGCGGCACCGAGCACCACCCCGGTATCGCTGCAAAGTCCCGAGGGAATGTCGACGGCCACTACCGGCAATGAGGAGGCATTGATCCATTCGATGGCCTCGGCATAATGGGGACGGACATCACCGGCCAGCCCGGTGCCCAGCATGGCATCGACCACCACACCACCAGCCGGTGACATTTCCCTGGTGAAGGGGACCATAGGCACCCCCTCCGCCTCGGCATAGGCCCAGGCCCGCCGGGCATCACCCCGCAGCTTTTGCGGATCGGACAGATACACCACAGACACTGGCAGGCTCTTTTCACTGGCCAGGGCCGCAACCACGTAACCGTCGCCGCCATTATTGCCGGCACCGCAGAATACCGTGATTTTTTCCGGTTGCGGCCAGCACTCCAGCAGGGCATCGAGCGCTGCCCTGCCCGCCCGCTTCATCAGCACGATACCGGGGATACCCTGTTCCTCGATGGCGATGCGGTCCAGTTCCCGCACCTGGGCAGCGGTATAGACAGCAATTTGGCGCGATCTCATGTCTTTTTTCGTCCCACGGGCAACTTCTGGCAGAATTATACGGATATGCACCCCCGCCGCCATGGCCATTTTTATGCCAGACAACTCTCACGACCTGCAGCAACTTGCCACAGACATCAAGACCTGGGGGCTGGAGTTGGGATTCCAGCAAATTGCCATCACCGATATCGATCTGGACACTGCCGGCGAAAAATTAAGACGGTGGCTGGATCGGGGTTATCAGGGCGGTATGAACTGGATGGCCGAACACGGCGAAAAGCGCTGGCAACCGTCGCGCCTGCTGCCGGGAACCGTACGGATCATTACCGCCCGCATGGATTACCTGCCGCCGGACACCAGCCTGATCGCTGTCTTGCGCAACAGCAACAAGGCCTATATTTCCCGCTATGCACTGGGCCGAGACTATCACAGGCTGGTTCGAAAAAGACTGGCGGTCCTGTCAAAAAAAATAGAGGCGAGGGTGCAAGGTTCGGTGATCCAGCGACCCTTTGTCGACAGCGCCCCGGTACTGGAAAAGCCCCTGGCTGAAAAAGCCGGCCAGGGCTGGATGGGCAAACACACCCTCATTCTCAACAGCCGGGCCGGCTCCTGGTTTTTTCTCGGCGAAATCTACACCAGCCTGCCGTTACCGATCGACAACAGCGCACAGGCCAATCAGTGCGGCAGCTGTTCGGCCTGCCTCAGCATCTGCCCGACCCGGGCCTTCCCGGCGCCCTATGTGCTCGATGCCCGCCGCTGCATTTCCTACCTGACCATCGAACACTCCGGCCCCATCCCGGAAGGTCTGCGGCCACTGATGGGTAACCGGGTTTTTGGCTGCGACGACTGCCAGGCGGTCTGCCCCTGGAACCGTTTCGCCAGGGCCACGGATGAAAAGGATTTTCGTCCCCGCCACGGCCTGGCGGATGCCGACCTGGCGACCCTGTTCAACTGGAGCGAAGAGGATTTCAGCGCCAGAACCGCCGGATCGCCGATACGCCGGATCGGTTACCAGCGCTGGCAGAGAAATCTGGCGGTGGCCATGGGCAACGCCGCAGACAGGGGATCCGCGGTCCAGGCATTAAAGAGTCGGCTACCGGGCAGTTCCGAACTGGTCAGGGAACATATCCTCTGGGCCCTGGAGCGCCAGATGTTGTCACCCCGTGATGTCCCGAAGCGGCGCAATTTTCCGGTCCAGCCGGCACAAACTGTCGGCGTCCTCGATACCCACCAGTCGATTTCCACGACCGATATCGACAAGGGTGCCTGACCTTTATCCAGACGGCTGTACCTGCCGGGAACAGGGAGAAATCCCCGCCGCCAATGCTTGCCTAGCCACAGCAAAATCTGTATAGTCCCGCGTCCTTGATCCCAGAGCCGAATTAGAGGAATCCACAGGTGGCAAATTCACCCCAAGCACGCAAGCGCGCTCGTCAGAACGAAAAGCAAAGGCAACACAATGCCAGCCTGCGCTCCATGGTTCGCACCTATATCAAGAAGGTACAGGCTGCCATTGACAGCGGTGATGCCGGCAACGCCAGGGCCGCATACAGTGCCGCCGTACCGGTCATTGACCGCATTGCCGACAAGGGCATCATTCACAAGAACAAGGCCGCCCGACACAAGAGCCGCCTGAATGCCAAAATCAAGGCATTGGCCAGCTGAGGTCGGTAAGCGACACATCAGCAGGCATCAGCAACGGTTTACCGGTGCAGGGCTAATCCGGACCAGGACCCAGCCGGAAATTTAGCCTGACAAGATAAGGCCTTCTACAACAAGGTTTACGTAAGGAAACCGGCCCTTCAGCCGGTTTTTTTGTGCCCGTCATCCTTCTGCCTATACCGCCCAATCGGCCGGGCGGGAGCGGTCAGACCAGCACCAGATTGTCCCTGTGAATCAGTTCCTGGCCATCGCAGTAACCCAGAATTTCCTCGATCTTGCGACTGCTCTGGCCCCTGACTTTTCGTGCATCGGCAGCACTGTAATTCACCAGGCCCCTGGCAACCTCCCGGCCGGATTCGTCGATACAGGACACCAGTTCACCGCGGGTAAAGCCGCCATTGACCGCCACCACACCCACCGGCAGCAGACTCTTGCCTTCCTGCCGCAGCACGCGAACCGCGCCGGCATCCAGCACCAGACTGCCTCGAACCTGCAGTTGTCCAGCCAGCCATTGTTTGCGGGCGGTAATGGGTTCCTGGGAGGCCATAAGCAGGGTGCCGACATCCTCTCCGGAAGCGATCCGCTGCAGGACATCCGGCTCCCGGCCACCGGCAATCAGGGTGCTGGCACCGGAGCGGGCCGCCAGCCTTGCGGCCCGTAATTTGGTCACCATGCCACCCCGGCCAAGGCTTCCCGCCCCACCGCCAACCGCCAGGGCATCCAGCCGGGTATCACCGGCCATGCCTTCGCTGATCAACCGGGCATCGGGATGGCTGCGGGGATCCCGATCAAATAGGCCCTGCTGATCGGTAAGGATTACCAGCAGGTCGGCCTCGATCAGGTTGGCCACCAGGGCGGCGAGGGTGTCGTTATCGCCAAAGCGGATTTCCTCGGTAACCACCGTGTCGTTTTCATTGACCACAGGCACAACACCCAGGTGGATCAGGGCCTGCAGGGTGCTGCGGGCATTGAGGTAGCGCTTTCTGTTGGACAGATCATCGTGATCCAGGAGAATCTGGGCAGTCTGCCGGTTATACACCTGGAATCGGGATTCATAGGCCTGAACCAGCCCCATCTGGCCGACGGCAGCGGCAGCCTGAAGTTCGTGTATCAGAGTCGGCCGGGTTTTCCAGCCGAGCCGGGACATGCCCTCGGCCACGGCACCGGAAGAAACCAGTACCAGTTCAATGCCGGCCTCCTGCAGCGTCACCATTTGCCGCACCCAGTCGGCGATGGACTGGCGATCCAGACCCCGGCCATTTGCAGTGAGCAGGGCGCTGCCGATCTTGATCACCCAGCGTCTTTTCTGGACGATGCTATCCCGGTTTACTGTGATTTTGGCCATACGGACTCGGTTCCGGCATAGTCGAGTATTAATTTCCGGCGATCTTTGCGATCCAGGTTTTTTTGCTCTGCTCCAGCGTTTCGATCAGGGTGGTACTGTCCTGGAGCAGGTGTCTGACAGCATTGTCGATGTAAGCGACCAGTTGCGCCGGCAAGTCCAGGGGCAGTTCGTCCCGATCCAGGACCTGAGTTCGGCCGTCGGGGAGCAGCAGTACATCCACCACCAGATCCCGCCAGCAAATGGTATTGGCATTGATGCGTGTCTGATCGGAAATATTACAGTACCAGCCGAGGGATTGCCCCGAAGGATCAATAAAATGGTAGACATTGTATGGGCGGTCCTGCCAGAAATAGCCCAGGGTATCGGCGTTGTCGGGCAGAACCAGGTCGCCAACCGTTCTGCCGCGGTCAATGTGGTAGTGCACCACGGCCGAACCCGGGCTGACCTTCAACAAATGGCAGTTAAAAACCGTGGATTCGCCCACCAGACGCGACTTGATCTCCCGGATGCTGGTCACGGGCAAACCACCGCACAGTCACTGGCCACAACAGACCGCCGGCTCAGTGGCTGTAGACAATTTCGACATCGTCATCGTCGTCCGGACGATCATCGTCATCCGGCGCATCGTCCTTTCGGCGCGATGCCTTGATCTCCTCGATTTTCTGCCGGGCTTCAGCCTGCATTCGGCTCTGCAATTGCCGCTCCATGGCCGCGGCTTCCGGATCATCGGCCTCTTCGGTTCTGCGCTGCTCCATGAACCCCATAATTTCCTGGCACAGGGATTCGGTACCGATCTGGCTTATGGCGGCTATTCTAAAAACGGGGCCATGCCAGTGCAGAGTGTCAATCACCGCACGGCAGCGTTCATCCGCTTCATCCCCGGGCAGGAGATCGATCTTGTTCAGGACCAGCCAGCGATCCCGCTGTGACAGGGTGGCGCTGAAGTTCTGCAATTCCTGTTCAATGGCCAGGGCATTGGCTGACGGATCGCTGCCGTCCGGTGGCAGCATATCGACAAGATGCAATAACAATCGGGTACGGGTCAGGTGCTTCAGGAAGCGGATACCCAGACCGGCTCCTGCCGACGCGCCCGGAATCAATCCGGGAATATCCGCGACAACAAAACCTCGGTGAGCGTCCACACGAACTACCCCGAGATTGGGCACCAGGGTGGTAAATGGGTAGTCGGCGACCTTTGGCCTGGCGGAGGAAACGGCGCGAATCAACGTCGACTTGCCGGCATTGGGCAGGCCCAGCAGGCCGACATCCGCCAGCACTTTCAGCTCCAGGCTCAGATTTCTTTCCTCGCCTTCCGAGCCCGGACTGGTCTGTCGAGGCGCCCGGTTGACACTGGACTTGAACCGGGTATTGCCGAGGCCGTGAAACCCGCCCTGTGCCACCTTCAAACGCTGACCGGCAGCGGTCAGATCACCGAGCACCTCGCGGGTATCCTGGTCGATCACCGTGGTACCGACAGGCACTTTCAGGATCAGGTCATCGCCGGAGCGACCGGTGCAATTGCCACCCCGCCCCTGTTCACCGTTCTCAGCCCGGTAGTGTCGCTGGTACCGAAAATCCACCAGGGTATTGATACTGTTGTCCGCCTCCAGGAAGACACTGCCGCCGTCACCGCCGTCGCCACCATCGGGACCACCCTTGGGAATATATTTCTCACGACGAAAACTCAGGCAGCCATTACCACCCTTGCCAGCATGAACCTGTATGGGCGCTTCATCGACAAATTTCACGGTGCTTAACCTCCGGTCTCGGACCCGGGCAATCTTTCGTCATAATTAACCCGGCAAGCTTTTATGCAGGGTTAATGGGGCACATGGACGTGCCGCCATTGGCCTACGGCCAATGCAAGCCCTTAAAATACAGGGAACTTTTTAATACAAGATACGTCGCACAGTTCCGCCAGTATTTTAAGGGCGCGCAACTAAATCGGCAGGAAGCCGACTTAGTTGGCGGGTTAATAGCAAACTTTTGTCACTGGCAAACAACCGCCATAAAACAGTCTACAGCCATAAAAAAAGCCCCGCGAGCGGGGCTTTTTCCGTTCGGCAGGGTATAAGTCACGCGGGCACGATTTCCACAAACTTGCGGTTTTTGGCGCCGCGCACGACAAACTTTACTTCACCGTCGGCGGTCGCAAACAGTGTGTGGTCACGGCCGATACCGACATTCTCCCCCGGGTGAAACTGGGTGCCACGCTGGCGAACAATGATACTGCCAGCGGCTACTTTCTGACCGCCAAAGCGCTTGACGCCCAGGCGTTTGCTTTCTGAATCTCGACCGTTGCGTGTGCTGCCACCGGCTTTCTTGTGAGCCATGAACCGCTCTCCTTTATCTGCTTCAGCCGGCGTTGATGCCGGTAATCTTGACTTCGGTGAACCACTGTCTGTGGCCCATTTGCTTGCGGTGGTGCTTGCGGCGCCTGAACTTGATGATCCTGACCTTGTCAGCGCGGCCATGACTTACCACTTCAGCAGTAACCTTGCCACCGTCGACATAGGGAGTACCGATTTTCAATCCCTCGGGATCGGCTACCAGCAATACCTTGTCAAAATCCACAGACTCACCGGTGGCCGCCTCCAGCTTTTCCAGGCGCAGGGTTTCACCCTCAACCACCCGGTGCTGTTTGCCACCACTTTCAATAACCGCGTACATATGCTGCTCCAAAACGCTGTTGCCAGGGTCTGCCGATTGCCCACACTGGTAGTCATGGTGCCGGAGCCCGATTTGCGAGGGGCGGAATTCTAAGGGAAAGCGATTCTCACCGCAAGCTAAAAGATGGGGCTATTGTGCCTGTTTCGAGGCCGGTTTTTTTGCGGTGTCCTCTTTTCTTCCAGCGCCTTGTGCCGGCTAGCCTGTCTCTAAGCATGGGTTTTTTTGCCCTTGCTGTCGACACCACAGCGACCGGGAGATATGGCCACGGCCATGTCCTGAGTCTTGACAGCATCGGGGCTCACCCATAGGATGCCAGCGCAATTCAGCCGGAGTTTCAGCCCTGCCCATGTTGCCCTTTCACCACGTCGTCAAGGCCGATTTCGAAAACGTCAATGCGCTGATAATTCGCCAACTACACTCCGATGTCGGACTGGTGGAAAACATCGGTCATTACCTGGTCGAGGCCGGAGGCAAGCGACTGCGGCCCCTGCTGGTGCTGCTCAGCGCCCGGGCCTGCGGTTATCGAGGCGAAGCGCATCTGAGTCTCGCGGCAGTGATCGAATTTATTCACACCGCCACGCTGCTGCACGACGATGTGGTTGACACATCGGAACTGCGGCGGGGACGCGCCACGGCGAATGCCAGGTGGGGCAATGCGCCTAGCGTTCTGGTGGGTGATTTTCTCTACTCCCGCGCTTTCCAGATGATGGTCGCCATGAACAGCATGGAAATCATGCGCATCCTGGCCGACACCACCAATATTATTTCCGAGGGCGAAGTACAGCAGTTGATCAATGCCGGCAACCCGGATACTTCCGAGACGGACTACAACGCTGTCATTCAGAAAAAAACCGCGCAGCTGTTTGAAGCGGCGGCCCATACCGGCGCGGTTCTGGCCAATGCCGACGCCGACACCTGCATGGCCATGTCCCGCTTCGGCCATCATCTTGGTATGGCATTTCAGCTGGTTGATGACGCCCTGGACTATTGTGGTAATGCCGAGGAACTGGGAAAAAACATCGGTGACGACCTTGCCGAAGGCAAACCAACCCTGCCCTTGATTCATATCATCAATCACGGTTCGAGCCAACAGGCGGACCTGGTGAAAAACGCGATCCGCACTGCGGATCAATCCAGAATGGCGGAAATCCTTGACGCCATAAAGGCAACTGGCGCCATTGACTATGCCATGGCGCGGGCCGAAGAACATGTGGCCATGGCCCGACGTCAGCTTCACGACCTGCCGGTCTCGGACGAGAAAACCGCACTGGAGCAATTGGCCGATTTTGCCGTCAATCGCAGTCACTGAGCCCTGCGCCCTCTTCAATCCTTATAGTGCGGACAGGCCCTGATTGTTACTGGTTCTGCACCCGGCCGCGAATTCACCAGGCCAGCGTCGGAGACCGGCAGTTATCAGTTAGCGCGTTTTCCTGTCGCCTGGCATCCTGCCGGGTTGGCAAACATACTTTATACCGGTCAAGGTAACCGGTAGATTACTTGCCGTGATTCCCGCTTCCACAAGCCCGGCCTCTGCAAATACATTAACTATCCTGATTGCGGCATATCAGCCAATCATTAGCAACTGAACAATTTCTGTGCAACTGTAAAGGCTGTCATAAGCGGCCGGATCACCATCTGTATTTCGGAAACCCTATCAGTTGCAGTCTGCCAAACTGAAAATTCGTTCTACAATGGTTTGAGTGGCGCCCCGTATTTGCCGAATGAGATCGTTGGTCCGGAATGGGCACTAGTTTCCCTGTCAGGGCAACCAAAGCGCTGCCGGTAATACCGCGCCCGGGCAGTGAATCCTGGTAAACGCCTATATGGCGTTACCTACAGTCGCCAGCATTGGCAGGGAGACAGTTTGTGATCATTGGCATTCCCACCGAAACCAGGCCAGGGGAATCCCGGGTAGCGCTGACGCCGGGCAACGTCAAAGCCTGGACTGGCAAGGGCATTGATATCCTGGTGCAATCGGGAGCCGGCAACGCCGCCGGTTTTCTGGACGGCGCCTATGAGAAGGCGGGCGCGCGGCTCTCCAGTGAGCGTTCGTCAATTTTCGCCGAAGCGGACATCATCCTGCAGGTACAATCGTTTGGCGCCAATACCGTTTCCGCCGAGCAGGATCTCGACCTGTTGCAGCCCGGGCAACTGGTAGTCGGCATGATGGATCCTCTGGGAAATGCGCAAATGGCGCAACGCCTTGCAGAAAAGCGGGTTACAGCTATTGCCATGGAACTGGTGCCACGGATCAGCCGCGCCCAGAGTATGGATGTCCTGTCTTCCATGGCCACTCTGGCCGGTTACAAAGCCGTACTGCTGGGCGCCTGCCTTTCACCACGGATCATGCCGATGATGATAACCGCCGCAGGAACCCTGCAACCAATGCGCACCTTTATTATGGGCGCCGGTGTTGCCGGTCTTCAGGCCTGCGCCACGGCCCGACGCCTCGGCGCCTTGGTCGAAGCCTACGATGTCCGCCCGGCTGCGCGGGAACAGCTTATTTCCGTCGGCGCCAAACCGGTGGAACTGGCCATCGAGGCGGATGAAACCGAAGACAAGGGCGGTTATGCCCGTGAGCAGAGTGAGGATTTCCTGCGCCGACAGCGCGAGGCCATGGCCCGGGTGCTCTCCGAGCAGGATCTGGTCATAACTACTGCAGCCATTCCCGGCGCCAGATCACCGGTGCTGATCACTGCCGAGATGGTACAGAGCATGAAACCCGGTTCGGTAATTATCGATCTCGCCGCCGAGCGAGGTGGCAACTGTGAACTGACCCGGCTCGGTGAAACCATCACTGCTCACGGCGTCACCATTCATGGACCGGATAACCTGCCAGCGACCATTCCCGCCCACGCCAGCCAGATGTACGGCAAGAATATGGAAGTCATGCTCGGCTTTGTCATCGACGACGACGGCAGGTTGTCGCTTGACTTTGACGACGAGGTCATCAGGGGCACTGTAATCAGTCACAACGGCGAAGTGCCCCACGAGAGGATTAGACAAATACTGGGCTTACCCCCGCGGGAAGCTGCACCCGTTGCCGGGGAAAATTCACCACAAGACCAGGCCCAGCCAGAGGAGAAAAGCTGATGGAAATCATGATCTTGCAATTGTCACTTTTCGTGCTGGCCATTTTTCTCGGCATCGAACTGATCACCAAGGTGCCGCCGACGCTGCACACCCCGTTGATGTCAGGTACCAACGCCATCTCCGGCATAACGCTGGTTGGCGCCCTGGTATCCGCAGGCGCGGGCGATGCTCACCTGCTGGTCAGGATTCTGGGATTCCTGGCAGTGGTTCTCGCCAGTATTAACGTCGTCGGCGGTTACCTGGTGACCAATCGCATGCTCTCCATGTTCAAAAGGAAGCGATAAGCCATGTCTATCGCGCTTGTCGACCTTCTATACCTTTTGGCTGCAGTTTTATTTGTCCTCGGCATCAAGGGGCTTACACGACCCAAAACGGCTGTGCGCGGCAACCGGTTATCGGCTCTGGGCATGTTGCTGGCCGTGATCGTCACGCTGCTGGACCGCAATATTGTCAGCTATGAACTCATTGTCGCGGGCATCCTTCTCGGCGCCGTCGTCGGCAGCCTGATGGCAATCCGGGTACAAATGACCGCAATGCCCCAGATGGTAGCGCTGCTGAACGGCTTTGGTGGCGGCGCTTCCCTGGGCGTGGCAGCCTCCAGCTATCTGCTGACATTGCAGGCCGGCGGCTTTGCCTCAGATCCGACAGGTATCCTCGGCACCTTTTTTATAATGATAACGGTGCTGATCGGTACAGTGACCTTGTCCGGGAGCCTTGTGGCTTTTGCCAAGTTGCAGCAACTCATATCCGGGAAACCCATCGGCTTTGCCGGTATCAAGTTTGTCAACGCCGTCCTTTTCCTGCTATCCGCGACACTTATCGCCGTGCTATCCGTCAATGCCGATCAAACAGGACTGTTCTGGACCCTGGCACTGGCGGCCGCCATCCTCGGGCTAACGCTGGTGCTACCCATCGGCGGTGCGGACATGCCAGTGGTTATTTCACTGCTTAATTCCTATTCCGGTGTGGCCGCGGCCGCCGCCGGATTTGTCATGGGCAACACGGTTCTGATCGTCGCCGGTTCCCTGGTCGGGGCATCCGGCCTGATCCTTACCCGGATAATGTGTGTCGCCATGAATCGGTCCCTTGCCAATGTGCTGTTCGGAATCATGGCCGAGGGTGGCCCTACCATTGATGCCGACGACATCTATGCCGGCAAGGTTAAAAGCGCCCAGCCGGAAGAAATAGCCTTGCTGCTGGAAAATGCCCGCCGCGTGGTGATAGTCCCGGGATTTGGCATGGCCATGTCACAGGCGCAACACGCAGTACGGGAACTGATGAATGCCCTGGAAAAAAGGGGTACAGAAGTCGAATTCGCCATCCACCCGGTAGCGGGCCGCATGCCCGGCCACATGAACGTTCTGCTGGCAGAAGCCGAGGTCCCCTACGACAAGTTGGTGGAAATGGACCGTATCAATCCCACCTTTGAACAAACCGATGTTGCGATTGTCATTGGCGCCAATGATGTCACCAACCCCATGGCCAGGGAAAACAAGGGCAGCCCGATTTACGGCATGCCCATACTCAATGTTGACAAGGCGCAAACAGTGGTGGTTATCAAGCGCTCCCTGAGCCCGGGCTTTGCGGGCCTGCCCAATCCGTTGTTCGCCATGGACAACACGCTGATGGTCTATGGTGACGGCAAGAAAGCTGTGCTGGACATTACTGCGGCCCTGGAACAGTAATCATGTCCCGGGCGCAGGATGATGCCCGCCTCATAATCAGGACAGAAAGTGATATTTACTGGAGCCACGCGCCGAAACTATTGGGCTTCTTTGGGATTGGCACGGAAAAAAACCGGCCAATCCCAATGCACTGTCACTGCTTGTCTTTCAGATACAGATTCTGATAGACGAAATTGGTAGCTTCGACAAAGCCGTCAACACTGCCGCAATCAAATCGACGCCCCTTGAATTTCAGGGCCAGCACCCTGCCCTTTTTCGCCTGGGTAAGCAATGCATCGGTAATCTGAACCTCACCATTGGCTCCTGGCGGGGTATTGCGAAGAATATCGAAAATATCCGGCGTCAGAATATAGCGACCGATGATGGCCAGGTTGCTGGGGGCATCCTCCGGGTTGGGTTTTTCGACCATTCCCGACACGCGGTACAGACCGGGCTCAATCTCGGTTCCGTCGATGACGCCGAATTTGGAGATCTGGTCCTCTGGAACTTCCTGGATTGCAACAACGCTCTGGCCGTAATAATTATGTACGTCCAGCAATTGCTGCATCACACTCGCCCCTTCGCCAAAGCAGAGGTCGTCCGCCAGGATCACACCAAAAGGCTCATTGCCGACCAGCAATTCCCCTGTCAGTATGGCGTGACCAAGGCCTTTCATGGACTTTTGCCGTGTGGAGGAAAATTTACCTTTTTCGATGACCTCCCGAATTCCAGCGAGGCGCGCCTCCCGGGAAGTTCCGGCAATCTGATGTTCCAGCTCGTAACTGATATCAAAATGATCGTGAATGGCCCGCTTGCCGCGCCCGGTGACAAAACCGATGTCTGTCATACCGGCTGCCAGAGCCTCCTCGACACCGTATTGAACCAGGGGTTTGTTGACGACTGTCAGCATTTCCTTGGGCATGGACTTTGTAGCGGGCAGAAACCGGGTGCCATATCCGGCTACGGGGAAGATACATTTTCTAACCATGATGTATACCTTATTTTTTCTTTATCAGGGTTTGTATGTCGTGCAGATCACGGATAACCAGACGCCATGATACCCAAAGTTTTGCCTCACTTCATTCTCGCGTTTGTAGACTGTTTCCCGAAGCGCGGAAACATCGCTATCAATTGGACTTCCCACGGCAATGGGCTAGAATGTGCTGACATTCGATATCCGTCAATAAACATAATAAAACAGTCCGATCCGGTCTGATGCCAAGAGGATAGCCACCCGATGGAAACACCTGCCCGCAAGAATGCCTTTTCTCGAGACGAAATCCTGGCCTGTAGCCAGGGCAAGCTGTTTACTGAAAACAGCCCTCGTCTCCCCGCTCCCAACATGTTGATGATGGATAGAATTACCGAAATAAGTAATTCTGGTGGCAAATACGGAAAAGGAATTGTCGTTGCCGAGTTGGATATTCAGCCGGATCTCTGGTTCTTCGCCTGTCATTTTCCAAGTGACCCGGTGATGCCCGGCTGTCTTGGGCTGGATGCCATGTGGCAACTGACGGGTTTTTATCTTTCCTGGCGTGGTAACCAGGGACGTGGACGTGCTCTGGGTGCCGGAGAGGTCAAGTTTTTCGGCCAGGTGCTGCCCACCGCGAAGCTGGTTACCTATCGACTTGACATTTCCAGGGTCATAGAACGAAAACTGGTTATGGCCATCTCGGATGGCTCCATGTCAGTGGACGGCCGGGAAATCTACACTGCCAAGGATCTTCGTGTAGGTATTTTCACGTCAACTGACAACTTTTAATGGTTCAACGTAATATAATAATTTGCGCCCGAAGGGCAAAACCATAAGACATAAGGGGTGACACCATGAAGCGTGTGGTAATTACCGGAATGGGTATTGTTTCCTGCATTGGCAACGACAGGCAGTCAGTACTCGAATCCTTGAAGGAAGGCCGATCTGGCATCAGTTTCAAGGAAGAGTACAAGGAAATGGGGCTGCGCAGCCAGGTCGCCGGCCAGATCGACCTGAACCTTGCCGATTATATCGACCGCAAACACCTTCGTTTCATGGGAGATGCTGCCGGTTATGGCTATATCGCCATGCAACAGGCGGTTGACGATTCAGGCTTGCCTCCGGAAATGGTCTCCAATCCTAGAACCGGGATCATTATGGGCTCCGGGGGTGTTTCGGGGGAAAAATTCGTCGAAACAATAGACGTCGTGAGGGAGCGAGGGGTCAAGCGCGCGGGCCCCTATAGAGTTACCCAGATCATGGCCAGCACCGTGTCCGCATGCCTTGCAACACCCTTCAAAATCAAGGGCTTAAATATATCCATAGCGTCTGCCTGCGCCACCAGCGCGCACTGTATTGGTGCGGCCGTGGAGCAAATTCAATTGGGCAAACAGGACATTTTGTTTGCCGGTGGTGCCGAGGAGGAGCACTGGTCCATGGCCTGCATGTTCGATGCCATGGGTGCGCTTTCTTCCAGTTACAACGACACACCCGGAGTCGCCTCCCGCGCCTATGACATTAATCGTGACGGTTTTGTCATGGGCTCCGGCGCAGGCTGCCTGGTGGTGGAGGAACTTGAGCATGCCCTGAAGCGAGGCGCAAAAATTTACGGCGAGGTCGTAGGTTATGGCGCCACCTCTGACGGCTACGACATGGTCGCACCCTCTGGTGAAGGTGCTGTACGGTGCATGAAGCAGGCCATGGCCACTCTCAATGGCCCTGTCGATTATATCAACACACATGGCACCAGCACGCCGGTGGGTGATCTGCAGGAACTGAAGGGGCTGAGGGAGGTGTTCAAGGATCACTGTCCGCCCATCTCGTCCACTAAATCCCTGACCGGGCACTCTCTCGGTGCAACGGGTGTCCACGAGGCCATTTACTGCCTGCTGATGATGGAAAACAATTTCATTGCCGCTTCAGCCAATGTCGGCGAATTAGACCCGGGTGCTGCAGACTTGCCGATTGCGACCAAGCGCATCGATAACGTCACACTGGAACGGGTGCTGTCCAACAGTTTTGGCTTTGGCGGTACAAATGCAACTCTGGTATTGCAGCGATATCAATAAGCCGCCGCGCAGGGATATAGTTTCCAACGCTCAAGAGGCCTGGGGCTGAATTGCGGCAAGACTGTTAACTTTTCCAGGGAAATATGCTGCAACGCCCTCCGGCCTACCACACTTACTATGCGCCTCTGGTGGCCATCATCGATTTTCTATTGGTGCTGGCCTCCGGATTTGGTACACATTTTCTCAGGTTTGGTCTAACCAATCCGGTTCCACAGGATTTTATCGTCCTCATTTTTAATTCTGCCATTCTGGTGGTTTTGTGCCTGAATATGGGAGGGATTTATCGCTCCTGGCGGGGTGTCCGACTACAAAATATCCTGACCCGATATATCACGGTCCTCCTGGCCCCGGTCTTTCTTGTACTGCTTTTTCTGGTATTCACCAAGACTTCTGAAAAATTTTCGAGACTTTGGTTGATCTTCTTTTTTAACGCTGTCTGGATTAGCGGCGTTGTTTACCGCGTAGGCCACTATTATTTTCTCAAGTGGTTGCGGAGTCAGGGCCATAACCTGAAAAACGTTATTGTCATTTCCCTGGATATCAACTCACTGCCCCTGAATTTCAGAGAGGATGCCCTGGATTCCGGTTATAACACTGTCAAATTCATCCCGGTTTTTGATCCCGAAGGTGAGCTGAACCTTGCTGATCTGCCGACTCACATACGCAAACTCCGGGCTGAAGAAATCTGGCTTTGCCTGCCAATAAGCCTTGGAGGGATTATCAAGGACGTGATGTATACCCTGAGAAAATACACGGTAGATATCCGCTACCTTCCGGATTTTGAAGACATGCAACTGTTGAATCATCGACCAGGTATGGTGGCCGGACGCTACTCCCTCGATCTCAGCTACACGCCCCTGGACGGGACTAATGCCACCCTGAAAAGACTCGAGGACATAATTCTGGGATTCATTATCCTGATTACTATTTTGCCGGCCTGCGCGGTCATTGCCGTCCTGGTCAAGCTATCGTCACCGGGGCCGGTTCTGTTCAAGCAAAAAAGACACGGCATAGGTGGCAAGCCGATCAAGGTCTACAAGTTTCGAACCATGAAAATCCATGAGGAGCCAGAGGGCGCCGTCACCCAGGCCACCAAAGATGACCCGCGCACTACCGCCATCGGAAGGTACTTGAGAAGGACAAGTCTTGATGAACTACCACAGTTCTATAATGTTTTGCAGGGGCGGATGTCGATTGTCGGTCCAAGACCCCATGCACTGGCCCATAATGAATATTATATGGATCTGGTTGAATCTTATATGTGGCGGCATAAGGTTAAGCCGGGAATAACCGGTCTGGCCCAGGTCAATGGCTATCGGGGCGAGACCGACATCCTCGAAAAGATGCAGAAACGAGTGGAGTACGACCTGAGTTATATAAACAACTGGTCACTCTTGCTGGATTTAAAAATTATCCTGCTAACAGTCATTAAAGGATTTACCAACCATAATGCCTATTGATCGCACGGATAGTTGATGATGCACGCATACCTGATGATAATTGTTCCGTGATAAAACTTTTCTTTCCGCCAATCAATCCAGGGGCTGATCGACACTCTACCCTTTCGATTACCGGTCAACATCCAGCACAGGTTCCGGCTGCCCTGGATTTTTTTAATCTAAATCATTTTCACTCAAGTCGTGTATCGGCCCGGTCCTGGCCATTTTATACAAGCCCTTTGGGTCGCGATTTTTTCTAAACTCCAGCTTTATTGATTTATAGATTTCGATTAATTCATCATGCTCAAACAACTCTTAGACCATAAATCGCTCTGACTGGAAAGAAGGATAAAATGCCGTCAGCACAATCAAAACAACATCGCCGAATAGCGTTGTGTCATTCAAAAGGGAATATCATCGTCAAAGCTGTCATATCCGGGATCTGTTGAGGAAGAATTAGTCTGCACGGGCTGGGCTGGCTGCCTCGTTTGGTTCCCCGCCGCCTGATTATAGTTTTCCCGTGGACCGCTGTATTCGCTGCCACCTCTACTATCGAGCATTTGCATTTCATTGGCGACGATTTCAGTGGTGTAGTTGTCCTTACCGTCCTGACCCTGCCACTTGCGCGTTCGTAGCGAACCCTCAACATACACCTTGGATCCCTTTTTCAGGTACTCACCGGCAATCTCCGCCAGTTTGTTGAAAAACACCACCCGGTGCCATTCAGTTCGTTCCTGGGGCTGCCCGGTTTGCTTATCCTTCCAGGAATCGGATGTGGCCAGGGTGATATTGGTTACGGCTCCCCCACTTGGCATATAGCGTGTTTCCGGATCCTTGCCCAGATTCCCGACAAGAATTACTTTATTGACACCTCGAGCCATGTTTAAACTCCATTTGACGCAAAATTAAAAACGGGGGTGAGTTTACCCTTTATCATCCAGGCTGTCATTGAAAGCAAGGAAGCAAAATGACCAGGAAATCCTGACACCGATTGGTCAAGCATCGGCTATTAACCCGCAATATTCGTGCGACGGAAAACTTTCAGTGCGTCATCAAACGCCTGTGCATCCAGTTGTTTCTTGTCGACTTTGAAATACGCCAATCCCTGTTCCGCCATGAGGACAACGTCCTCCACGCCGGCTAGCCCGGTAAAACTTGATGGATTCAGTGGTGGCGCATCGGCTTTGAGTTCCACCACGATACTGGTCCAGTGTCGAGGTCTCGCCATGGTCAATGCGATCAAAAACCACAGGCCGGCCATCAGGGCACAATACTCAAAAATTGCCGGTAATGACGAAACCTGCGCTAACCAGCCTCCGGCAACACCACCGACAAAACTGCCGAGAAACTGGCTGCTGGAATAAACGCCCATAGCCGTTCCACGGCAGCCAACGGGAGCGATCTTGCTCACCAGCGAAGGCAATGTCGCTTCAAGCAGGTTGAACGCCATAAAAAACAAAAACAATCCGAAAGCAAAGCCGCTGAAGACATTGCTACCGGCCATCAGGACGATCTGCGCCACACCCAGCAGGCCTATCGCTCCCAGGAATACAGCTTTCAACTGCCGCTTTCTCTCCGCCAGAATAATAAATGGCAACATGGCGACAAAGCCGCCTCCCATGGACAGCAAGTAAAGCCACCAGTGTGATGAACGTGGGAATCCCAGCACCTGATCCAGTATCATCGGTACTGCCATCCAACTGGCCATTTGCACCGAATGCAGGACAAAGATACCCGCATCGAGACGGAGCAATTCGCCATTGGCCAGAGTACTTCGTATCAAGCCGGGCACGGTCAGCGCCTCCCGGGAAGCGACACGACTGGCAATCCCCGGCGACGGCAACCTGGTTACCACCAGAATTCCCAATACAGCCAAGCCTGCTGTAACCCAGAAAACAAGGCGCAAGCCGCCAGAGCTTGCAAGGGCCGGACCGAAAATCATAGCCAGAGCAAATGTCAGACCGATACTGCCACCCACGGCTGCCATGGCCTTGGTCCGATTCTGCTCCGTGGTCAAATCCGCCAGCAATGCCATAATGGTACTGGCCACGGCGCCTGCACCCTGTAATGCCCTGCCCAGTATCAAGCCGTAGATGCTCTGCGCTTCAGCCGCCAGAATACTTCCCGCCAGAAAAGCAATCATGCCGATAAGGATTACCGGCTTGCGGCCAATTTTGTCTGATAACAGGCCAAGGGGTATTTGCAGAAAACCCTGGGTCAGTCCATAGACGCCCAGGGCCACCCCTAACAGTAATGCCGTGCTACCCGCGTAATCCCTTCCGTAGAGGCTGAGCACCGGCAATACCATAAACAACCCCAGCATCCGGCAGGCATAAAGACATACCAGGCCGGTAATGCTGCGGCGTTCTACAGGATTCATAAGAGACCGTTCAGGCGTGAGAAAAGAGAAAGCGGGGCATTATATGATGATGGCTCGATTACAGCCAGCCGAGCGCCCTTTCCCTTCAGGGCAAGAATCCGGGCGATCAACAGTGCCGGTCTTTTTTATTCACCCGGCATCCAAATAGGCTTCCTGCCTATTTGGATGCGCGCCCTTAAAATACTGGCGTAACTGTGCGACTTTCTTTTATCTAAGAATCCCTTGTATTTTAAGGGCTTGCATTGGCCTACGGCCAATGGCGGCACGTCCATGTGCCGCATTAACCCTGCATATAATCTTGCCGGGCTATTAAAATCAGCGATAGCCCTGGGCAAGGCGCAACAAATACTGGCCGTATCCGGTTTTTTCCAGTTCCCTCGCCATGGCCAGCAAGGATTCGGTGGTGATCCAGCCCTTCCGATAGGCAATCTCCTCGGGACAGGCAATTTTCAGTCCCTGCCGATGCTCTATGGTCTGGACGAAATGACCTGCTTCGATCAGGGCATCGTGAGTTCCGGTATCCAACCAGGCAAAGCCACGGCCCAGTACTTCGACCTGGAGGGCACTCCGGGCAAGGTACACATTGTTGACATCAGTAATTTCCAATTCCCCCCGTAAAGAGGGTTTTATGGATTTGGCAATGGCGACAACGTCGTTGTCGTAAAAATAGAGACCGGTGACGGCATAGTTCGATTTCGGATGGGCTGGCTTTTCCTCGATACTGATCGCCCTGCCGGTTGCGTCAAACTCGACCACACCAAATCGCTCGGGATCGGTGACATGATAGCCAAAAACTGTGGCGCCCGTCTGACGGCTGACTGCGGCTTTCAGTCTGTCGGTGAAGTACTGCCCGTAGAAGACATTATCCCCCAGAACCAGGGCGACAGGGTGCCTGCCGATAAATCTCTCACCGATAATAAAGGCCTGAGCCAATCCCTCGGGGCGGGGTTGCTCGGCATAGGAAATCTCAATGCCAATCTGGCTGCCATCACCCAGCAATCGGTGAAATCCGGGCAAATCCACCGGCGTGGATATCACCAGGATTTCTCTGATTCCAGCCAGCATCAATACCGACAGGGGATAATAGATCATCGGCTTGTCGTAAATTGGCAGCAATTGCTTGGATACGCCCAGAGTAATGGGATGTAACCTGCTGCTGGTGCCGCCTGCGAGCACAATTCCCCTGTACTCATTCATAAAATACTTTCGACGAAAAAGTGATCGTGTGACAAGTCTGATGCACCCATGTAATAGTCATGATCAAAAACGGGGCCACCAGACACTGGCAAAGATGAATGCGGACCTGGATGACAAAAATTCAAGGTCTTTGTCCAATCCTTTGCAGCCGATAGGCGCCGGTCAGGACCTGCTGCCACCAGTCCCGGTGATCGAGATACCACTTCACGGTCTTGCCAATACCTGACTCAAAGGTCTCCTCTGGCAGCCATCCCAATTGATGCTGAATTTTTGAAGCATCGATGGCATAGCGGGTATCGTGGCCGGGGCGGTCCTCAACAAAAGTAATCAGGTCCCGATAACGGGCGACAGCTTTCGGCTTCTCTGGCGCCAGTTCTTCAAGCAGATCGCAGACAGTTTCAACCACTTCCAAATTGCGTTTCTCGTTATGGCCGCCAATATTATAGGTTTCACCTACGCCGCCCCTGATCAGGACCTCACACAGGGCTCGAGCGTGATCCTCGACATAGAGCCAATCCCGAATTTGCAGGCCATTGCCATAGACCGGAAGAGGTTTGCCCGCCAGGGCATTGAGAATCATATGGGGAATCAGCTTTTCGGGGAACTGGTAAGGTCCGTAGTTATTTGAACAATTGGTAATGATGACCGGCAAGCCGTAAGTACGGTGCCAGGCCCTGACCAGGTGATCGGACCCGGCCTTGCTGGCCGAGTAGGGCGAGCTGGGGGCGTAGCAGGTCGTTTCCGTAAACAGGGCATCAGTGCCCTCCAGATCTCCGTACACCTCATCGGTGGAGACGTGATGGAACCTGAAATTCGATCTGGACTCAAAACCCGGAGCACTCCAGTATTCCAGCGCAACCTGCAGCAGATTACAGGTACCCACCAGGTTGGTCCGGATAAAGACATCGGGTCCTTCAATGGAGCGATCTACATGGGATTCCGCGGCGAGGTGCATCACGGCATCCGGAGTATGCTCTTTGAAAACCCTCAGCAGGTTGTCCCGGTCACAGATATCGACCTGTTCAAATGCGTATCGGGGACTTGCCAGAGCACCGGGAAGGGATGCAAGGTTGGCGGCATAGGTAAGACAATCAACATTGACCACCTCATGCGACGTATCACCGATAAGGTGGCGAATAACCGCACTGCCGATAAAACCGGCGCCACCGGTGATCAGAAGTTTCATCCTGTCTCTGTCGCACCTTGATCGAATGGCAGGCCCTGTTCAACAATTCTAGACTCTGCCATACCTGTCATCCAGCCGGACGATGTCGTCCTCACCCAGGTAGGAGCCCGATTGTACCTCGATCAGTTCCAGAGCAACCTTACCGGGATTTTCCAGGGAGTGCACAGCGCCGATGGGTATGTAGGTCGATTCGTTTTCAGTCAGCAGCATCTGCTTGTCGTCAATCGAAACCTTCGCCGTTCCGGCGACAACGATCCAGTGTTCCGCCCGGTGGTGGTGCATTTGCACGGAAAGCTTTTCGCCCGGATTGACGATGATATGTTTGACCTGGAAACGGGTTCCATGGTCGATAGAGTCATAATTTCCCCAGGGGCGGTAGACCTTGCGATGGATTCGGTATTCGTCGCGATCTTCCGCTTTCAGGCGGTCAACGAGCACCTTGACATCCTGAACCTTGTTCTTGTCGGCGACCAGAACTGCGTCACGGGTCTCCACGACAACCATGTCCCTCAATCCGACAGTGGTCACAAGCCGGTAATCGGCATGGACCAGACTATCCCTGGTGTCGTGCAGGAATATGTCGCCCCGGAAGGCGTTGCCATTGTGATCCTTCTCGTTGACGTCCCAAAGTGCAGACCAGGACCCCACATCATTCCAGCCGGCGTCGAGAGGCACCACTACCGCGTCGGATGTTTTCTCCATCACCGCATAGTCGATAGATTCCGAGGGACAGGCTTCGAAAGCCTCCTGGTCAACCCGAAGAAAATCCCTGTCTGGCTCCGTTTTGGCGTAGGCCTTTTTACAGGATTCAAGAATATCGGGTCTGAATTTGCCCAGTTCCTCAAGGTAACGACCGGCCTGTAATAAAAACATGCCGCTATTCCAGAAATAGCTACCGGCATTAATATAAGCACAAGCCGTGTCGTAATCCGGTTTTTCGATAAAGGCCTGCACGGGGAAAGCCACACTGGCGTCGAGACTCATATCCGCCCTGATGTAACCATATCCGGTTTCGGGACCACTCGGCACGATACCAAAAGTTACCAGCTTGCCCTCCCTGGCGATGGGCTCGGCCTTTTTTACTGCCTGTTGGAATAAGCTGACATGTCTTATCTGGTGGTCTGATGCCAGAATCAGGAGAACAGTCTCGTCCCCATGTTTTGCGGCAGCGTGGAGTGCCGCCAGGGCGATTGCAGGTGCCGTATTTTTTCCGACCGGTTCAAGGATAATCCCGCCGTTGTTTACGACTCCCTGGCCTGAAAACGCACCTACCTCACGGATCTGTTCCGCGACAATAAACCGATATTCCTCATTACAGATAGATAAAGGAGGCAAAATATCGAGGCCATTCAACCGGGACATGGTCTCCTGGAACAGTGAACTGTCTCCAACCAAAGGAAGGAACTGCTTCGGATAGAGTTTTCTGGACAAAGGCCAAAGACGGGTGCCTGAGCCCCCGGCCATGATGACGGGTAATACAGCCATTGATCGACGTTTCTCCATTTAGCGATAAGGGATTCAGATTTGAAGGCCGATAGAATACCCGCAGAACCTCTTTAAGGCACGGGGGCCATGCCAGGAACTAGACTGGTTTCCCAAGATGCAGGCTGGATTAACATCGAGGTTTGGTAAAAATTATCATTTAACGCTCTACACGATCACATGGCCCGCAGCCCGACTACAGTCACAGCTACTGAATTGATGAGGGAAATCTGCTGCGAACATTGCAATTGCGGTCCCCAAGAGGATGAATTATCGGGTTATAGCCTCTACCCAACCCAAATCTGCGCCCTCTCCCGAAAAGATCGGCATTGGCTCCTCAAGATCATCCAGTACAGAAGGGCAGGTCTCTTCGGTTTGCTTGTTCATTGAGCGATCAAGCCAGATGACATGGCAGTAACTGGCATCGTTGACCGCATCCCGGGTTTCACGAATGTAGACAATGTAGCGGCCATTCGGGCTGATGGCCGGATGGTGACTATCGACGGGCTCTCCCCACAGATCGATGGAGTCCGTTATCAGGTCGTTGGCGAAATCCAGTTGGTTGTGCAGGTGTACCTGGTGGATGTCTTTGCCCTGGTCGTAGACGATCTCGGTACCGCTGCCATCAATGGCCGGGTGCCGGGCCGGATTCGGTTCAGCGCCGGGCTCGGGGTCGAGGCTGATGCGGCGGGTCTCGCCAGTCCGGAGATCACGGCTAAAGATATCGCTGACGCCATTGCCGTCCGCCGCCGTCAGGTTGGTGGCCTCACTGCTGAAGACAATGGTCTGACCCATGCTGTCCATCCGAGCCCAGGTGCTGGCGCCATCGGCCTGGTTACCCTGGCTGTCGACACTGACCCGCTGCAAATGGTCCGCGGCGACGTCGTACAGGAAGATGTCCCTGGCGTCGTTGGTGTCCCCCGGGACCAGATTGCTCGATTCGCTGGCAAAGACAATAAGCAGCCCATCGGCACTGCTGAAAGGCTGCTCGGCACTGGCACTGGCAGCCGCCAAGCGATCCTTTAAGAGCTTCGGCAACTCGCCTTGACTCAGGTAACTACTAACCGGCTGGTCTGCGCTCCCGGCAGCTGGAATAACGGAACCACCGTCAGCTTTCAGTACCAGCAACTGGGCCGGCTGGCTGCTCTGAATCACGACAGCCGCTTCCGGCAGGGGCGTAAAGTACAGGGGCAACCCAAAGGTGCGCACCAGGAATACCGCCATCTGAGCCCGGGTTACCGAGGCATCGGGACAATAGAGATTGACGGCGCAACCGCTGGTCACCCCGTCTGCGGCCAGTTTGGCAATCCAGGCGGCAAAGGGATTCGTTAATGGCACATCGTTAAAACCGGTCGAGCCAATGGCCGTCGGGAAGAAACCGGAGCCATACTTGCTGCGCAGCAGGAACACAGCCATCTGCGCCCGGGTGACAGCGGCCTTGGGACAATAGTTGTTATTGCCGCAGCCGGAAGTCACGCCCTCCGCCGCCAGTTGTTCTATCCAGGCGGCATACGGGTTGTTCATGGGTACGTCATTGAATCGGGTCTGGTTGATGGCGGGCGGGAAATAGCTGGAACCGTGGATACCCCGCAGCAAAAAGACCGCCATCTGTTCCCGGGTGACCGGGTTGTTGGGACAGTAGTTGTTGTTACCACAGCCCGAGGTGACCCCGTGAAACGCCAGCGCTTCAATAAAATCACGGAAACTGTTGCTGTTGCCGACATCGTAGAACATGCGCACATTGGCATCTGTCGCCAGATCGTACAGATCGGGCACGCCATCGTTGTCATCATCGGGGTCGGAGACATCGGGAATGCCGTCGTTATCGTCGTCCGGGTCACAAACATCACCCTGATGATCTCCATCATTGTCACTTTGTGACGGATTGGCGACGCCCGGACAATTGTCAACTGTTCCCGAAATGCCATCGGCATCAAAGTCAACATCGGCGGAAACGAGTTCACATTTGGCGGCTGGCTCAAGGAATCCTACTGTAGTTTTAACAGGTCCAAGGTACTTGGCCAGCCAATAGGTGTCGATCTCTGTGACCTCGGAGACCGTCAGTTTCGATTCTACGGCCACGGTCTCAAAGACACCCGCGGGCACTGAGGTTATTTCAAAATTGAGTACTCTTGAGATTGCTTCATAATCCAGCTGAATTGTACCGAGTTCCGGTGTAACCAGGGTTGCAGTACCACTGCTGGTGATTTGCTCGCCAATAAATGTCATCGCATTCGCTAGTTTGATCGGCGGGTCAAAAGTCAGTGTGTCACCGTCGGCATCAACGCGGTGTATAAGCACACCGCTGGAATCGCTTGTGAAATAGTTAATTGAGGTACTTAGCCCGTCCCCTTCCC
>QJWQ01000187.1 GCA_003235325.1 Gammaproteobacteria bacterium
TCCCTACTGCGACCCGGAAACCGTGCGCAACCGGTTCGAGGTGGATGTATCCGGCCACGATGCCGCCCACAGTTATCTGGTGGAGCAGATCAGGGCTGCCCGGTCCGACCGCGCGGTAAATGTTCTGGTCAGCCACTGCTTTGTCGATGGCGGCGAGGAATCGGAATCGGAACGGCCCCTTTCCATCGGCGGCGCCGACCGGGTCAGTTACCAGCCCATGGCCGATTTTGACTATGTCGCCCTCGGTCACCTGCACAGCCCCCAGTACCGGGGCGGGCAGCATATTCGCTATTGCGGTTCCCTGCTCAAGTACAGCTTTTCCGAGCAGCACCAGAAAAAGGGCGTGACCCTGGTGGAACTGGATGCCTCCGGCCTCAAATCAACCCGTCACCTGCCGCTGACGCCATTGCGGGATATGCGCGTGATCGAGGCTGAGCTGGAAACCATTATCCGGCAGGGCAAGGTCGATCCCGCCAATGCGGATTACCTGCTGGTGCGGCTTACCGACCGGCACGCCATTCTTGATCCCATGGGCAAGTTGCGCCAGGTCTACCCCAACGTGCTGCACCTGGAGAAGCCCGGCATGCTGGAGACCGGTGACCAGCAGGCGAGCCGGGAGAAACTGAAGCGGGGCGAACTGGAAATGTTCCGGGATTTCTTTCAGCAGGTGTCCGGACGGGAACTGACCCCGGAGCAGGACCGGGCGCTGCGCCAGACCATTGACGGCGTTCACCGTCAGGATCAGGGCGCCTGAAGCCTTTATTCCTGAGGCCTTTGACCTTGAAGACGTTGTCCCAGAAGCTGGGGGCGGTCTGCCCGTGAGATTCAATCGCAACGTTGCGGTGCTTTTCCTCGCCCAGATTCTCGGCTTTTCGGTGCTTTCCTCGACGGTATTGATCGCCCCCCTGATCGGCGTGGCCCTGTCCCACACCCGCCATCTGGCGACCCTGCCGGTGGCCCTGACGATAGTGGGGACAGCGCTGGGTGTAGTGCCGGTCACCTTGCTGATGCGCCGTTTCGGGCGGCGGGCGGTCTTCCTGCTGGTGGCCGCCATCGCTCTGGCGGCCTGCCTGCTGGCACTGCAGGCATTGCATATCCGGGATTTTCGGCTTTTTTGTGCGGCTTGCATGATGCTCGGTGTCTTCGCCGCCGGCGTCATGCAGTTCCGGTTCGCGGCCATGGAGAGCGTCGCCCCGGAACGGATGGCCAGTGCCGCCTCAACCATTATTTTTGGCGGCATCGTCGCCGCCTGGCTTGGACCGGAACTGGCATTCACCGGCCAGCATCTGCTGCCGATCGAATACGCCGGTTCCTACCTGCTGCTGGCCGGGGCCGTGCTCCTTTTTGGGGTTTTGCTGGCCGGTTTTCGCAACAGGCCGCTGATAACGGATGTTCAGGTCGAGCCGCCGCGGCCTTTTTCCGAGTTGCTGAAAATGCCCACCCTGTGGCTGGCCATCAGTGCCGGAGCCGTCGGCTACGGGGTGATGTCGGGCGTGATGACACCGACGTCCGTCAGTATGCACCTGCTGCACGGCCATTCCGACGCGGACGCCAAGTGGGTCATTCAGTCCCATATTGCGGCGATGTTCCTGCCGTCGCTGTTTGCACCCTGGCTGATTCGCAGGCTCGGGATGCGCGGGCTGATTGCGTTGGGCATGGCGGCCATGTTCGCCGCGTTGATTGTCGGCCTCCACAATACCGCTGTGCCCGGCTACTGGACAACGTTGATCCTGCTTGGCATGGGCTGGAATTTTCTGTTCACCGGCGGCACTACCCTGCTCGGTCAGGTGCCCCGGGACGGGGAACAGTTCCGGGTGCAGGCGTTCAACGAGGGTATTATTTTTCCGGTCCAGGCGCTGGCATCGTTTGCTTCCGGCTGGCTGCTGGCGCTCTGGGGGTGGTCGGGGGTGCTTTATACCGGCGTTCCGCTGCTCGGCATTTTATTGCTGGTGCTGTTGTTCGAGGGCTGGTTCCAGAGGAGAGAAGCACAGGCAACAGCAGGGACCTGAACCGCGCCAACTTGAAGGTTGATCACTCAAATAATTTCGGCGTCACTGCGAACCCGGGGGGGTTAAGCAATCCAATTGACGGTCTATTGGATCGCCACTGCACTTCGTGCATCGCGTTGACGGAATGGTGGATCGCAGCAGCACTGCGCTTATCGCGATAACGCAAAATGGCACGCCAGCCCGTCGACACCGTTAAGACGCCGTCTAACTGCAGTGTCGTTCCGGCGACCGGGCCAGGATTCAGTCAGATATGCCTGACTGCATCGACCCTGTCGGCGTTTCCCAGCAACTGGTCAAACTGCTGGTGGCTGAGATGCACCAGGGTTTGATGGTCCCCGGACTCGATAAAGATCTCCGGCTGTTCGAACAGGCTGCTGTCCACCATGGTGTGCAGGCCGTAAGCCTGTCCCAGTGCCGGGATCGCTCCCTCGGCGCAGTCTGGAAACAGCCCGAGAAGTTCCCCCTCGGTGGCCAGGCCCACGTCCTCGTTCAACAGCCGATGCAGGCGGCCGAGATGTACCAGGTGATCGGCGGGCAACACCATCATCATGTAGGTTTCGTCAGGCCTTTTCAGTACCACGGCCTTGGCGAGCTGGCGGCCAGGCAAATGGGCAGCCTCGGCGGTACGGGCGCTGGACGGCGTGGCAGCGTGGGTTTTGGTGTCATAGGCCACATGATTCTGGGCCAGATAGGTTTTCAGTTTTTTGGCGACGGCCATGGTCTTATCTCCTGCACGGACGTGAATGGATCATTCCATGCAATTTTTATATTAGTTCAACCGCACTGACCTGCAACAATATAATCCCGGTCCGGCAGTGAACCCGTCGACGCCGTTCACCGGGAGCAAGGAGACAGTATTTGAAACCGTTAATGCTCAAAATGCAGGCATTCGGCCCCTTTGCCGGTGCTGAAACCGTGGATTTCACTCGCCTGGGCCCGAATCCGCTGTTCCTGATCAACGGGCCGACGGGGGCTGGCAAGAGCTCCATCCTGGACGCCATCTGCTTTGCCCTCTACGGCGCAACCACTGGTGCGGAGAGGGAGCCGGCGCAGATGCGCTGCGATCACGCCGATGCCGACAGCCTGACCGAGGTCAATCTGGATTTCAGTCTGGGCGAGCAAGTCTACCGGGTGCGGCGTCTGCCAACCCAGGAGCGCCCCAAAAATCGGGGCGAGGGCACCACCACCCAGCAGGCAGAAGCGCAGCTGTGGCAACTGGACGGCTCGGCCGAGGGCAATCTGCTGGTGGCGAAGAGCGTTACCGACGCCACCAGCCGGATCAGGGACCTGATCGGCCTGGATGTGGAGCAATTTCGCCAGGTGATGGTATTGCCCCAGGGCAAGTTCCGGGAACTGCTAATGGCCGATTCCCGGGACCGGGAGAAGATCTTTGGCCAGCTGTTTCAGACCGGAATCTACAGACGCATCGAGGAACAGCTGAAAACCCGGGCAGCGGGCATTCGCCAGGCAGTGGATCAGCATCAGAACCAGGTGCGCGGCATTTTGCAGAGTGCAGACCTCGGTGCCGAGGAACAGGTAGGTGAAGAACTGGCCCTGCTGGAGCCGGAACTGGGAACGGCACTGGCAGCCCGGGACAAGGCGCGAGCCCGACACCTGCAAGCCGTTGGCGCCAGAGACCAGGCCGTTGAATTGAGCAGCCGGTTTGACCGGCTGGCGTCAAGGCAGGCTGAGTTCGCCGAAAAAATCGTCCTGGCGCCAGAGTTCAACGCGAGGCAGGCGCAGCTCGACCGGGCCCTCAAGGCCCAGGGTATTCGCCACCTCTATGACCAGCACCGGTCCGCTATTGAAGTGCAGGGGAAACTGAAGCGACAACTGCAACAGGCAGACGAAGATTTGCAGGCCGCCATTACCCAGCATCGGGCCGCAGAAACGGCCCTGGCCAGCGCCAAACGGGCCTATGAGGCCGTGGATCACCTTAAACAGCAGCAGTTGGAACTGAAGCAATACCGGGACCGCCTGCAGACATTGGCGAATGCCCAAAAGCAGCTCCAGGAACGACAGGCTATCTGGAACAGCAGTCGACTGACCGTCGACAGCAACCGGGAGGCACAGACAAAACTGGCTGCAGAGAAAGCGGCCATCGACCGGGAACTGGAAGCAATTGCCTCGGAGCTGGTCAGCCTGGCGTCGAAGCAGATTGAGCTGGCGGCCCTGGAGCAAAAACATCAGCAGCGCCAGACCCTGGAGAAGCTGTTCGACGGACGCCGGCAACTGCAGGACAGGGAGCGCAAGCTCAGCGAATCCGTCGAGGCAGAAAAAGCCGCTTTCGAGCAGGATGCGAAGCGGGCCAGAGAAACCGAACTGGCCTGGCACAGTGGTCAGGCGGCACTGCTGGCCCGGGAATTGCGGCAAAATGATCCCTGCCCGGTCTGTGGCAGCCTGCAACATCCCTCTCCGGCCTGTGAAAAGGCCGACGGGGGCCCGGTGACCCATGAGCAAGTGGAGGCTGCCCGTCAACAGGAGGACATCGCCCGGAAAAGATTGCAGGTTGCCGAGAATCACCGGCAAACATGCCGCAATGATCTCGTCACCGCTGAAAAGGAAATCAACCAGCTGCAGCTGCTACTGGGACCGGAAGCAACACAACCGCTGCAGGTTCTGACCAATATGCTCAAGGCGTCTGAAGCCGGGATTGGGCGACTGCTGGCCCGGCAGGCCCGGCAAAAGGCGCTCGGTGCCCGGATAACCGACATCAACGGGCAGCAGTCGGAATTGACGGAGGCGTTGTCGGCGCTGGAAGCCAAAGCGGAGACAACCAGAGACCAGTTCATTCAGGCCCGCGCCAGCGTCGAAGACCTGGAGCAGCAAATCCCGGAATCCTACCGGGACCGGCAGACCCTGGAACAGGCGTTGGCTGCCGTCGGCACTCGCATCGGGCAACTCACCGATGCCCTCAACGTCGCAGAGAAAGTCCAGGTTGACAAGCGTTCGGCCCGGGACCAGGCATCGACCCGTCACGAGGAATCGGGCAGGCAATGCGCCGATCAACAGCAGACTTGTAGCAATGCCGAATCTGCCTGGCAGGAGGCGCTGGCTGAGAGTGAGTTTGCCTCCCCGGAGGCCTATCGACAGGCCCTGTTGACCGGGGCGCAACAACAGCAACTAAAAGTGGAGATCGATAAATACCGAGCGGACCTGGCCAGCCTCGAGGGCGCCGTGCAACAGCTGCAGACCGATCTGGCCGAACAGTCGCCCCCGGATATGGTGGCCATTGAGCAACGCCTGGAGGAGGCCTCCGGTCAAGTCAAACTGGCGGAGACAACCTGGCAGCAACTGGACCAGCGCCACAATCAGTTGCTGGGCATCAGGTCAAAACTGGCCAGAGCCCACAAGGCCCATGAAAAACTTGAAGCCGAGTACGCCATTTACGGCACCCTCAGCGACGTCGCCAACGGCCAGACCGGCAACAGAATCAGTCTGCAACGCTTTGTTCTCAGCGTGCTGCTGGACGACGTGCTGATCCAGGCCTCCCACCGCCTTTATTCCATGAGCAAGGGGCGCTACCAGCTGGTGCGCAAGGAGGACCGGGCCAGGGGTAACAAGGCTTCAGGGCTGGAACTGGAAGTGGAGGACAGCTACACCGGCAAGACCCGGCCGGTGGCGACATTGTCCGGTGGCGAATCCTTTATGGCGGCCCTGTCTCTGGCGCTGGGGCTATCGGATGTGGTACAGGCCTGGGCCGGCGGCATCAGGCTCGACACCCTGTTCATCGACGAGGGCTTCGGCAGCCTCGATCCGGAATCCCTGGATCTGGCGGTGCGCACCCTGATGGACCTCCAGGCCAGCGGCCGCATGATCGGTATTATCTCCCATGTGACGGAGCTGAAAGAACAAATGGCGTTGCGCCTGGATGTAGTCAGCTCCCGAAACGGTAGCAGTATCCGTACCGTGGCGGCCTGATTATGTCGGCGAATATCTCACTGCTCATTTATGGAAGGAAAACACATTGCATGGCGAAGTATTAAGGCCAACAAGCTCTCCAGGAAAGCACTCTCCCGATAAACATTGTCCGTTAACCCAACTGGAAAAACTCGAGCCGCATGGTGCCCAGATTTTCATACCTGACCTCGATCTCCTCGGCAAACGGCACCTCCAGTACGCCGGCGTAGGAACCGGTTATCACCGCCTGTCCTTCGGTTAAGGCAATCCCCTGTTCCCGCAAAAAATTCGCCAGCCAAAACAGGGGTGCATACGCGTCTTTATTGGGATGTAGTCCTTGCAGTGACCTTGCCTGCCCGCCAGTGGTCAGTCTGATCGACAGGCCGGCGGGAGCGGTACCCTCAATCTTCGGGCCAAGGAACAGTCCCTGGTTAAAAAGGCCGTCGGCCAGCAACTCCGGGAATTCACATTGGGATGGGTCGGCGTAGCGGCTTTTTATCAATTCCAGTGCCAGCCGGGTTTCGCCAATCGCGGCGACGATCTCAACCGGCGAATACGGCGTGGCTCTCGGCGATAGCGTCGCACCCATGACAAAGGCAAATTCGGGTTCAATCACGGCACATCCCTTGAGGGCCGGCAGGGGGCAGGGGCTCTGGCTGTGAATCGTGCTGCGGTAGATAGGCCCCACCACCAGTTTGCCCGGGGAGGGCAGCAAGCACTTCCAGCCGCCGACCTGTTCACCCGTGCGTTCGTACAGCAACCGGCTCACTGCCGATTGAATGGCAAAGGCATCAGCGTTGTCCAGGGGCCGAAGGCTCTCACCCAGGCGCGGACCGTCCCTCTTCGTCAGGCGACGTTCCAGCAGGGCATTGGCAGTTTCGATGATGTTTGACATGGCTGATCCTGAAGGTTGCTGGCGGCAACGGTTAACCTATTATTAACCCGGCAATTAAATAGGTATCCTGCCTATTTAGTTGCGCGCCCTTAAAATACTGGCGGAACTGTACGAAGTTCCTTGTATTTTAAGGGCTTGCATTGGCCTGCGGCCAATGGCGGCACGTCCATGTGCCGCATTAACCCTGCATAAAAGCTTGCCGGGTTAAAAGTGCGGACAGGCTACCAGAACAATATCAGAACAACAGTATCCTGAAACCGATCATTATCAGCACCAGTCCACCAAACAGTTCTGCCTTGCTTTCCAGCAGGGTGCCGGTCCTGTTGCCGAGGTAAACGCCGGCGAGACTGAAAACCAGGGTGGTCACGCCAATAATCAGGCATGAGACCAACGGGTTTACTTGAAGCAGCGCCAGGGTAAAACCGGCAGCCAGGGCGTCGATGCTGGTGGCGATGGCCAGGGTGAGCAAAACCCTGTGGGTGATCACGGCAATGGCTTCTTCCACACCCTCGGCGAAGGATTCGTAGATCATCTTGCCACCTATGAGCAGCAGCAGACCAAACGCGATCCAGGCCGACCAGTCTTCGACCCAACCGAGCACGCCGCGGCCCCCCGAATAACCGATGAGGGGCATCAGCGCCTGAAACAGGCCGAAGTAGAGCCCCGCCCTGACGGCCAGGGCCCCGACGTTGGCCGGTCTTTTGGAGCCGAGGCCAATCGACACCGCAAAGGCGTCCATGCTCAGCGCAAGGGCAAGTAACAGGACATCGACCATGTCATTAACCAGGGTCTGATTGAAGGGCGACGATTGTAAACCGGTCAGGGCAGGACTCAACCTGAAACTGCTGGCGGCAGGCCGCCGAAACCGGGCCAAAAAAAACCCTGGTCCGTGGGGACCAGGGTTATGAAGGTTTATACCGGGAGTGCCTTGAGGGGGGGAGGGTCCCGGTTGAAGCTCACAACGAAGAGGAGTACATGAATCGAAATATTTGGCAAATTCAAATCGGAATAGTTCAGAAATATTTTTAGAAATTTTTGCAGGATTAACGAAGGGCTAGAAGCTGAGTGCCCTTTCGTCGAGACACTCATGGCCACCCATAAGAAATTCCCGGCAGATCAGTGGTCTTTTGTCGTAAATCGTGCATTTCATGCTGTTTCGGTCCAGGGCCGAGCACCAGCCGTCATCCAGCCGTTTCATGGTGGTGCCGCCCCACTCATCCCGCAGGATAAAACGCTCCGGCACCCCGGTTTCAGTAATCAGCAAGACTTCCAGCCGGCAACAACAGGCCCTGCAATTGCTGCAGGAGACTTCGGTTTCGTGCAGGGTCCTGAGTTCGATAGTGTTCATCGGGCCCTTTGCGGGATTAAAGTCAGGGACACTGCCGGGCGCCCTCAGGCCGGCCCGATAAGAAAATCGATGCCCTGTTCCTCGATGGCGGCCAGGGCTTCGGCCAGGGCCTCCGCTTCGCTGGCGAAGGCGTTTTCCCACATGGTGGAATTGTTGTTCCCGTCGACAATCTCCAACAGCCAGCTGCCCTCGCCATCCGCATAGATCTCGATGTCGACAGACTTGCCGTCCTGCTGATAACGCTGGCTCAAGGGTGACATTTTCACTTCGTAATCATCGGTCATGGTATCGGGCTGCAGGTTCCGGGAGGGAGTTGCCAGATTGGCGTAGAAGCCAGTTTCGGGCTATTGGCGATTTTAATCAATTACGAGGCAGGCCCGTTGCCCCTATTTCAAGGTATCCATCTCACGTCACGACCGATTTTGTATGGTCGGCCTTTGATCCTGATCAATGTTGTCAGAACCGATGTGGCAACAGGGCTGCAGGCACGGCTCCATCGACTACACTTCAGCTTATTGACCGGGGGATACCGGAACCCGGGGCAATTCAGGCTTCGACAAAGATAATCAGGACGGAGGCAAACATGAAAAAACAAGAACACACGCCCATTTCCCGTTTTTATGCCGAAGACCCGGAGGCTGCCGAAAGGCGGCTTCTCGGCCGGATTACCTACCCCGACCGCCGTGGTTTTCTCAAGGGTGCCGGCCTGGCTGCTTTGGGCGGGTTGCTGGGCACCTTTGTTCCCTATCACCGCAACATGCCCCTGGGCCTGATTCCGGTGGCGCTGGCCGACAGCGATATCATCGTCGGCAAGGACGGTCTGATTGTGCTCAATGACCGGCCCATGAACGCCGAGACGCCGCCACATCTGCTGGATGACGAGGTCACTCCCACCAGTCGGCATTTTATTCGCAATAATGGCATACCACCGACCAATACCGGCGCCGAGGGCTGGTCTCTGACCATCGACGGCCTGGTGGACAATCCTTTGACCCTGAGCATCGAGGATTTGAAATCCCGCTTCAGGGTGGTGACCGAGAATCTGGTTATCGAATGCGGAGGCAATGGCCGGGCCGGATTCAATCCACCGGCCAGCGGCAACCAGTGGACGTTTGGCGCCGTCGCCTGTTCGGCCTGGACCGGCGTCCGCCTTGCCGATGTGCTGAAGGCAGCCGGCGTCAAGGATTCGGTCATCTATACCGCCCATGAGGGGGCCGATCTCCACCTGTCAGGACAGGCCGGCAAACTGCCGATTTCCCGCGGTGTGCCTATCGAGAAGGCGATGAACTCCCACAACCTGATTGCCTTTGAGATGAATGGCGAACCCCTGCACCCCATGAATGGCGCCCCGCTGCGGCTGGTAGTGCCGGGCTGGCCGGGCAGTTGTTCGCAAAAATGGCTGACCCGAATCTGGCTGCGGGACCAGGTGCACGACGGCGCCAAGATGACCGGCACGTCCTACAAGGTGCCGGCTTATCCAGTGGCCCCCGGCAGTGAGGTGCCCGAGCAGGACTTCAGGGTTATCGAATCGATGCCGGTCAAGTCCCTGATCACTTTTCCGGAAAGCGGGATTAAAACCGCCGAGCGCTCGCTGGAAGTGCGCGGCCATGCCTGGGCGGGGGACCGCAAGGTCAATGCAGTGCACATCACCCATGATTTCGGGGCGACCTGGCAGAAAGCAAAGTTGTCCCGTCCCGCCAATCCGTACGCCTGGCAGCGCTGGCGGGCGAAGGTCGACCTGCCGCAGGCGGGCTATTACGAGATTTGGGCCAGGGCCACCGACGACAAGGGGGTGTCCCAGCCCTTTGCCATTGACTGGAATCCCAAGGGCTACCTGAACAATTCCTTTCACCGGATTGCGCTGTTTGTCCAATAACGAACAGTCCCCGAGTACCGCACGGCGTATGCCAGCCAACCGGAGCCGGTGCCGTGCAGCCGTCCCGGGCCTGGCGTTGATGCTGGTCTGTTCCGGGTGGCTTCCCGCGGGGAAGGCAGACAACATCGACACGGCCGTCGCCGCGGCCGATGCCGACCGCGGTCAGGTCCTGGGGCAGCAATGCCAGGGTTGTCACAGCGTCGATCCTGCCGGCAACGTCGTCGTCGGTCCGCCCCTGTGGGGCGTGGTGGGCCGGCCCGTCGCCTCCGTGCCCGGCTACGACTACAGTCAGTCGCTCAGGGAAATCGGCGGTAACTGGACTTTCCGGCAACTGGATCGCTACCTTGAAAATCCCAAAACCCTGGCCCCCCAGGGCAGGATGATGTTTCCCGGCATCACCTCCTCTTGGGACAGGTTGGCTGTAATCGCCTGGTTGCGCTCACTGTCAGACGATTCCAACCAGGCGCCCGAGACCAGTGTCGGCCTTGAATCAGGCGAAGCAGGTCAAAATGCGGACCCGGCAATGGCCTATCTGCCGGAGGGCGAGGGGCGGGAAGAGGTCTACTACAGTTGCTCCGGGTGTCATTCCATTCGCCTGGTGGCCCAGCAGGGTTTGCCGCGGCAGCGGTGGCGAAAGCTGCTGGAGTGGATGGTGGAGGAACAGGGCATGTCGCCCATGGAGCCACCTCTCGACCAGGTCGTGCTGGATTACCTGTCGGAATATCTGGGGGTGGACCACAGGCCGAATCGGTGAGCCCGGGCTATTGCCTGGTTTTCCGGTTGAATTCAACTTCCCCGGGATCGACAGGCCAGGGCCCGTTAACACTAATCGGATTTCTCCCTGAACAGAACCTGTCTCACTTCATCCCACAACTTCAGATATTGCAAGGTAGGCAGACTGTAGGGAGAAAAAGCCATCACCGGTTTGCGTTCGGTGCCCATCCGCTCCACGGCGCTGGCATAGGAGACAAAGGTGTCCAGGCCGATCTTGCCGGTCAGTTCCTTGTCCTCCAGGGTTTCCACATGGATTTTTTTACGGCGATCCACCATGGAATAGAAGGTACGCAGCTTCAGCCCGTCGAGATTTTCCTTTTTCAGGAAAGATCGCAATTGCTCGAGAGTCCGCAGCGAGAGAGTGGTCGGTATCATCGGTACCAGCAAAAGGTTGCAGGCTCTGAATATCTGCTCGGACAGTTCCGACATGCTGGGGGGGCAGTCAAGCACCATCAGGTCATAGTCGTCTGACAGCCCGCCGACGAGCTTTTTCAGGCGGGACTGCTTTTCCTCCGCCAGACGCAAATCCAGTTCGCGGTTGGAAAAATCGGCGGGGATCAGGTCCAGGTTGGCAAAATCAGTGGCCTTGATCCGGGATTCCAGGGCGCCCTTGCCCTTGAGCAACTTTTCGCTGCCACCCTTGATTTTGGGTTTGATGCGGAAATAAAAACTGCTGGCGCCCTGGGGATCCAGATCCCAGATCAGGGTTCTTTTTCCCTGGCTGGCGGCGATATAGGCCAGGTTGACCGCAGTGGCAGTCTTGCCGACGCCACCTTTCATATTGAAAATACCGAGAACTTGCATGGGCTTACTCAGTTATTTATGGGTCAGGGTAGAGAGTCTTTGCTGAAAAGATTGATGAAATGCGTCCTGGTGGCCTTGTTCGAGAATTGATCAAAAGTTGCCTTGAAGGATTCGAGGGCAATCTGTTCACGCGCCACAATGGTTTCTGCCACCATGCCCATCGCCATCAGCGTTTCCGCGTCACCGATACCGGCGGCGGACATTTCGCAGCCGTAGCGCCGTATGGCCGCAGACTGGACCACGGCATCCTGAAATTCACCGAGCACATTCTGCAGTTTTTTCAAATTCTTGATGGCCGCTTTCATTTCCGACCTAGGGTATAGACTGGACATGAATTCCATCAGGTAGCGCAACTTTTTCGCCAGGATCCTGACCTCATGGTACCTCTCCTTCGGTGACTGGCTGTCAATGGCTTTGGCTTTCTTCATCAACCGGGTCCAGGCCTTCCAGATACAATGGCTGGCCATGGATTTTACCGGGGTCAGCGCCGATTCCCCGTCCCCCGCCCCGGCCTCGGTACCGGCCAGATAATCATGCCAGCCGGTGATGATATCGTGGTATCGACCACCGGCCAGAAAGCCTTCAAGATTACGTTTCTCGGACTGCCTTTGTTGCCGCAGAAACTGGCCAAAGGCATCGAGGTTTTCCCGGTACTCTGCGGGAATCAGGCTCTTATAGCCCGGCAATGCCAGCAGATAGACATCCAGGTCGCGAAAGCGGCTGGTCATCTGGCCGATCAATTGAAAATCCTGCTTGGCTTTGCTGACCACGTCGGCAGGTAGAACCTCATTGTCCACCAGGCTCAGAGCTGACCGGGTCCGGCGAGTGGCTACACGAAAATCATGCAGATATTCGGTATCGATATCGCCGAGGATTCCCGGGGTATTCCTTTTCATCATTTCCAGCAGGTACAGGTGAATCTGCCTCGCCGCCTGTCCCGCCGGCATGTTCGGCTCCAACTCGATATTGATTCCGGAACTGTAATCGCCGGCCCGGTCACCCACGGTTTTCAGGCAGTGGAGAAATGTCTCGAATTCATCGAGGCATTCGGGAAACAGGGCAATCAGGTTTTTGGCGGCTTTTTGCTGGTAATTTTCATAGCCCTTTAATGGATGAAACAGAATCCTCTGGCCGGCATAGGGTTCTCCGTTCCGACCCGGCTTTTCGGCACAGAGTGTTTCCAGGGTGAGGCGCAACACGGTTTTCTGGTCGTTGTTGACGATTCGAACCTGGTTGCAGTCGGTGAAGACACTCAGACGGGGTATCAGGCGCCTGATCCCCACCAGTCTTTTTACTGCCGCCGGAAGTCTTTCCGGATCCAGGTCCCTGACAAAGCCGGAGCCTATGGGCCCCGGGCTGGTGGCGACGGGCTCAGACTTGCCCTTCCGGAAGACCACCAGATTTTGCTGCCGCCCGGACTCGATGGATACCAGTGTCAAGTCACCAAAGTACAGTCGCCAGTCAAAGGTGTCGTAATACTGGTAGTGGGCGGCGTGATTTTCCACAACGGCGCCGTCGCCAGCCGGTTGCAGGGCTTTCAACAATTCCCTGCGGTTGATCCTGGCACCGGTGCGAAATAAGGGCCGGTTCAGGTCCGGCAGCTTGTGTTTCATATGCTTATAATAATCAATGGGTTATGTTGCGTTAATCACCGGGGGTGACGCCTTGCTCCAGGGCCCTGGCAGCGGAGTATCACACAGGCATTAACACGACAGGACCGGTAGTATCGCCCCCGGGGGTAAAGTGTTCAATGGCGGCGTCTGGTAGCCGCTCTGCCTGTCAGCCGCCCTCGCAATGATTAAATTCATGAACCTCAAACCCGAAGGCGTCAAAAGTCCAATAATCTCCTATAATCAGCAGGCGCCGTAATATAACGTCGTCGAATCTGATAAATTGCCATAGCTTTTTATTATCGCGTCGATAAATATCGATCACTTTTATTCCCCGATCCGTTTATCTACTTTTACCGATGGGCGCTGAATTGACACCCCCCAACCCTGCACATAACTAGTATCAAAGGAGTTTCAGTATGTCTCTGAAAGGTTCTCAAACCGAAGAAAACCTGAAAGCCGCATTTGCCGGCGAATCTCAAGCCAACAGACGTTACCTGTATTTTGCCGCCAAGGCCGACGTGGAAGGTTACAACGACGTGGCGGCAGTGTTCCGTTCCACCGCGGAAGGTGAAACCGGGCATGCCCACGGCCATCTGGAATACCTGGAAGAAGTGGGTGATCCCGCTACCGGTCTGCCCATCGGCGAAACCTCCGATAATCTGAAGGCAGCCATTGCCGGCGAAACCCACGAATACACCGACATGTACCCGGGAATGGCCAAGACGGCCCGCGATGAAGGCCACGATGAAATAGCCGACTGGTTCGAAACCCTGGCCAAGGCGGAACGCAGTCACGCCAATCGGTTCCAGAAGGCTCTGGATCAACTGGACGCCTGATTTGTTCTATGCCCTTTAGGGCTGATGGCTATGACGGGTGGGCCTGTTCCACCCGTCAATAATAATTAAAGGGAACGGCAACATGAGTAATCGAGAAGGCAGTCTTGAGGCTCCTACGCGTCACCCCATCGAATGGAAAGATCCTGATTTTTACAACGAGGATTCCCTCAACAAGGAACTGGAGCGGGTTTTCGACATCTGCCACGGCTGTCGTCGCTGTGTCAGCCTCTGCGACGCCTTCCCCACGCTTTTTGACCTGGTGGATGAGTCCGAAACCATGGAGGTGGACGGCGTCGCCAAGGCCGATTATGGCAAGGTGGTCGACCAGTGCTATCTCTGCGATATGTGCTACATGACCAAGTGCCCCTACGTGCCACCCCACGAGTGGAACGTGGATTTCCCTCACCTAATGTTGCGTGGCAAGGCGGTTCGATTCAAGAATCACGGGGCTTCGTTTCGGGACCGTACCCTGACCAGCACCGACAGAGTCGCTGCGATGGCGACTATCCCGGTGATCGACGTGACGGTCAACGCACTCAACGGCAACACCGCCTTTCGCAAGGTGCTGGAAAAGTCCCTGGGGGTGCATCACGAGGCGCCGCTACCCAGATATCACAGCAAGACTCTGCGCAAGCGGGCTGCCACCCTCGGCCGCGATATCCAGCCCCAGGCAGTGGGGGACACCACCGGCAAGGTTGCCTTGTATGCCACCTGTTACGGCAACAACAACACGCCGCAATTGGGTGAAGACATTTACATGGTCTTCCAGCACAACAAGATTCAGGTCGATATCGTCCCTAAGGAAAAATGTTGTGGCATGCCCAAGATGGAATTGGGTGACCTGGATACCGTGGAAAAACTCAAGAACGCCAATATCCCGGTGCTGGCGGCCCTGGTTGACCAGGGCTACGACCTGATCGCGCCGGTGCCATCCTGTGTGTTGATGTACAAACAGGAACTGCCGTTGCTGTTCCCCGATGACCCGGACGTTCAAAAAGTGCAGCAGGCTTTCTACGACCCGTTTGAATACCTGTTCCTGCGCCACAAGGGCGGAGCCCTCAATACTGATTTCAAAATCCCTCTGGGTGACATCAGCTACCATGTCGCCTGCCATCTGAGGGTGCAGAATATCGGTCTAAAGGCCCGTGATGTTCTCAATCTTGTTCCCGACACCAAGGTATTTCCCGTCGAACGCTGTTCCGGTCACGACGGCACTTATGCCGTCAAGGTGGAGACCCGTGCCAACTCGGTGAAGATTGCTCGACCGGTGGTCAAGAAAGTGGACCAGCAGGCCGCAGACCATTTCGCCAGCGACTGTCCGATGGCGGCAAGCCACATTGCCAACCTGTCCACCACTGTCGAAGAACCCCTTCACCCGATTACTTTGCTGAGAAAGGCCTACGGAGTGTAACCATGAGTCCAGCCAAACTGACACGACAAGACCTCTGGTCGCTGGAGCAATATGCTGAAAAGCGATCGGAATTCCGACAGCAGGTCATGCAGCATAAACGCACCCGGCAGGTTGCTGTCGGCGACCATGCACGCCTGTATTTCGAAGATCAAACCACCATTCGTTACCAGATTCAGGAAATGTTGCGCATCGAGAGAATATTCGAGGCCAGCGGCATTCAGGACGAATTGGATGCCTATAATCCCCTGATTCCCGATGGCAACAATCTCAAAGCCACGTTCATGCTGGAATACACCGACCCCGACCAGCGCAGGCGGATGCTGGCACAGCTTCGGGATGTCGAGACCAAAATCTGGGTCAAGGTGGACGGATTTGATCCGGTTTTCGCCGTGGCAGACGAGGATCTGGAGCGCAATAATGAGGAAAAGACATCCAGTGTTCACTTCCTCCGGTTTGACCTCAGTCCGCAATCCATCGCAGCACTGCACAACGGTGCGCCCTTGAGCATCGGCATCAACCATCACCTGATCGAACCGCAGGCCGTTGTAGTTGATGAAGCTGTAAGGAAGTCCCTGATCAATGATCTCAATCTGATTCATTAGACCCGATATCGCCGTTTGTCGCAGAGCGCCCGGCGGGCTGCCTTGACGTCTGGCAAGGGTTGGCCAGTTGCCCTGCCGAAGATGAGGTTACGACCTCCAGCCCCGACCCTTTGTGGTTAACAAAGTAAAGCGAGTCCAGATCCTGTTTCGATCTGCCCGTCGATGCTCGACAAAACCGCATTCGGATCCGGCTTAGGCTGTGATGCTTGATACTGCGATAAAGTGCCTTTACTCTTGCCTTTCCCGGGTGAATTTCTGACGGCTATCAACCTGCAACTGCCTGACCAAATAGCCAGTTTCATCTCGACCGGGGGTGTTGACCTTGAAGCGCAATGACCTCTCATTCGGCAGTCGGGTGTTGGCAACCCGTTAAGCGACTGTCACCAATGCTGCCTCTGACTCATTTGTTGCGGAGGACGCCGAAACTCAATGCAAGCGCAGAGACCGGTTTCATGGAAATGCAACAACCGCTCCAGACTTTTCGTCTGTTCAATGGGCTGAGTCAGTCCGACATCGACATCATCGCCAGGCTGCTGCAAACCCGCCAATACAACGCCGGTGCCTATTTGTGCCTCCAGGGGGACGCTGCAGATACCCTGTTCCTTATAGAGAGCGGCTCGGTTGAGGTCATGCAACGGGTATCCGATGAAACCAGCGTACGTCTTGCCATCCGTCAGGAAGGTGACAGCATTGGCGAGATGACACTGATTGACGACGCACTCCGCTTTGCCAGCGTTCGTTGCCTGGAGCCCGTCCGGGCGAAGTTACTTTCCCGCAGGGACCTCAATACACTGATCGACACCTGTCCCGGCCTCTTTATTCATATCATGATGAATATTCTTCGAGAGATCAGTCTCAGGCTGCGAGAAAAAGACCGGCTCAGCGGCAGCGCACTGTTTGGCCGCAATTGATGAACTGCAGGAGAGTTTTGCCCAACCATAACGCGGTCACCGAATTTTCTGGGTCGGGGCATCTGCAGTAGATTGAGCACAAAACTTACCTCTACCTTGCAATACACCTGAACAGCCCCATATATCAGCGGATAGCCAATCCCGTTTTTTCCCGCCAGAAGGCCTATTCATGTCCCCAAAAAATTCTGATGACACCGGACACCCCTGGGGTGCTCGACCTCGAAACCAGTCACCGCCTGATCTGGATGAAGTTTTTCGGCGAGGAAGAGAGCGCCTGAGGCACATTCTGCCCGGTGGTGGTTCGGCCGGTTTCCTCTTTTTGGTCCTGATTGTGCTTTTGGGCCTGGGTCTCTGGACTGCCTACTACACCGTACCCAGCGATTCAGTCGCTGTGGTACAGCGGTTTGGTAAATATCTCCATGAAGTGCCGCCAGGCTTGCATTTCAAACTGCCGCTCGGCATAGATACCGCCAGCCTGGTTCCGGTCAAACGTCAGTTGAAACAGGAGTTTGGCTTCAGCACACCGGGTGCCACCGATCCCTATCAGGGCTCCCGTTCCCGAGAGGGCGGACTGGAAACCCAGATGGTAACCGGGGATCTAAATGCCGCGCTGGTGGAATGGGTCGTGCAGTACCGGATATCTGACCCGTTCAAATACCTGTTTGAGGTCAGGGAACCCCGTGAAACTCTCCGCTATGTTTCCGAGTCGGTCATGCGCGAGGTGGTCGGCGATCGCACGGTAGACGAAGTCATCACCATTGGCAGGCAGGAAATCGAGAGCGAGGCATTGATCAAGATGCAGGAACTGTCCACCAAGTACGTTATGGGTATCAGCATCGATCAGGTGCAGCTAAAGAACATCAATCCACCGTTGCCGGTGCAGGAGTCATTTAACGAGGTCAATCAGGCCCAGCAGGAAAAAGAGAAACTGATCAATGAAGCCCGTCGTGATTACAACAAGGTCATACCCCTGGCGGAAGGCGAGAAGGATCAAAGGATTCGTGAAGCCGATGGCTATCGTCTGAAGCGAATCAATGAGGCCGAGGGTGATGTCGCGCGATTTAATTCCCTGTATGCCGAATACCTGAAGGCGCCGGAGGTGACCCGCCGACGAATTTACATTGAAACCATGCAGGACGTCATGCCCCGTCTGCAGTCCAAGATTCTTGTCGATGACGAGATGCGCGGCTTGCTGCCATTACTGAATCTGGAAGCCCAGAAGGGGGGCCGGCCATGAAGGGCGTCAAGGCAGTAATCCTCACTCTGCTGTTATTGGCCGGCATCTTTGTTCTGGCGAATTCAATCTACACGGTCAATGAAGTCCAGCAAATTATCATCACCCAGTTCGGCAAGCCGGTTGGCGAGCCTGTGACTGAGGCCGGGCTCAAGTTCAAGATGCCGTTTATCCAGGAGGTCAACCCGATCGACAAGCGCGTGCTTGAATGGGATGGCGCGCCATCGGACATGCCGACAAAAGACAAATTGTATATCGCTGTAGACCTGTTCGCCCGTTGGCGGATTGTCGATCCTCTCCAGTATTTCCTGAGATTGCGCGATGAACGCAGTGCCCAGTCGAGACTGGACGATATTCTCGGCAGTGAAACCCGCAATGCCGTGGCCAAGCACGAGTTGATCGAAATTATTCGTACCACAAAGGATCGTGTGCCACTGCGCGATGTCATTCTTTCCACGTCAGAACAGGAACTCAAAATGGGTTCCCTGGTGCCGATCGAAAAAGGCCGCAAGCTGGTTGAGCAGGAGATTTTTGCTGCGGCGGCTGAAAAAGTCAGCGTCTTTGGCATCGAATTGCTGGACATCCGCTTCAAGCGCATTAACTACAACAAGAGCGTTCGACCGAAGATTTACGACAGGATGATCAGTGAAAGACGTCAGATTGCGGAACGATTTCTGTCCGAGGGCAATGGAGAAGCGGCCAGAATACGCGGCAACCGGGTGCGTGAGCTGAATAAGATCCAGTCGGAAGCCTACCGGCAGGTGGAGGAAATTCGCGGTCTGGCGGACGCAAGAGCCTCGGAAATCTATGCCGAGGCTTACAACCAAAGTCCGGAAGCGGCGGAATTCTACGAGTTCACTCGTACCATGGCATCTTACGCCGCCATCGTTGGCGACAGCACGACGCTGGTCCTGTCGACGGACAGCGACCTGTTCAAGTTTCTCAAGGGTATGGCACCCAGTGCCGAGGGTACGTCGCCTGCCCGATAACCCCTGTTAGAGGCCCTGATAGCTGCCTTATTTCTTGGCGTCGATCAGGTCCTTGAGTCCAGCAAATGGGTAGAAGGTTGCCGCTTCCTTTTCGCTTTCAGTGCCGCTGCCATATGTCACAAAATGCTCGAATTTTCTGTGTTCTTCGTCGTGGCAGTAAATACAAAGCAGTTCCCAGTTACTGCCATCCGGGGGATTGCAGTCATGGTCATGGTTAATATGATGTACCGTCAACTCGCGTAGGTTAGCCCGGGTAAATTCCCTGGCGCAGCGCCCACAAATCCAGGGAAAAAGCTTTAGTGCCTGTTCCCGGTAGCCTTTCTCTCGCCGGGCAATGTACTGGCGTTGCTCTTCCCGTATTCGCTCATACTTGCTGATTTCCGGCTTGTTTGTCGTCATGTTTAACCCCTGAACCGGTTGCTTTGCACTGATGTTTTCTCCTGGAGCCAGTTTGATTTTTGACCGGATCCGTAAGCGGTCCTTCATGTAGAATAGCGACAGATTTCGTCTTGCGCCTTACTTGATGAAAAATCTTGATAAAAAATGGACACCATGAGCGATAAATCCAAACGCTTTCACACCCTGGATACGCCAAGATGCAAGAACCCGCAAACTGGTCAATTTCTAATAGCCAGGTTCGGAGCCAATCTTGCCTATGCGTATGAAGAATTGCTCCCGGTTAGGCAATCCGTTAGGTCAGGAAGATTTGAAAAGCCCGCGGAAGGTTTCTTGCATTGAGAATAATCAAACCAGTCTTTCGGCCGAAACCCTATACTCAAGCCGTTTTGTGAACTGTTTATGAGTACGGAATCGATCTCTGGGTTATACAGATTACAGATTGTGATGGAAGGTGAAAGGATATCCATGCTTGTTCATCGGGCAGCCCGGGGTGAAAGTGGGATCATGTTCCAATTGGATTGGTCTCGAAAGGGAATAACGAGCCGGCACAAAGCTGGGACGCATTATAAAAACGCCTGCGACGCTGAAAGGTCAGGCTCACGATCAAGGCTTGATGTTTGTTTTCCCGAGAGCGCCAGGTTTAACCTTCTTGGGAGTTGCATGTCACCGCAGGTCGAAACCACACTGGCTATGTGGCTCTACAAACGAGCGCGTACGTTTGCCTTGGCCACGCTCCTTTACTTGCCGGCATTTGCGATATCGGGTCCCCACGAGCAGGCAACCGAAGAAATGCAGAAAGGCAATTATGCTATTGCCTATCATCTTTGGTTGCCGCTGGCTAACTCGGGGGATATAGAAGCCTGCTACAGCCTGGGCTGGATGTATCACAATGGCTATGGTCTGGCAATAAACGACGGTGAAGCAGAAAAATACTGGCAACTGGCCGCGGTTCAAGGTCACACCGGGGCCTTGTTTGCATTGGGAAATTTATACAGTCTCGGCGGAAAGGATGTTTCACAGGACTATGAGAGGGCAATGAATTTCTGGGCTCAGGCAGCGGTATTGGGCCATCGTGATGCCGGCCGGGCGCTGTTGCAACTCGCCGAGTGGGAAGTTCCTGGGGTCGATGCGAAACTTATGGATCTTTTGGTCATAAATCCGAGGCTGTTCGATAGTACCGGTAAGATCAGCGCGGATCGGGTTAATCTGCGCCGTGGGCCCGGTACGGACCACCGGATCATTGAAGTGCTTGATCGCGACAAGCCGGTGATAGAACTTCTGCGTCGGGACTCCTGGGTAAAAGTGGGGATTTCCGACCCGCCGCAAATGGGCTGGGTTCACGGAGATCTCATCAGACCCGGGAATTAAAGATTTTCTCCTTCGAGCCTGAGTCAGGCTGCCTCTGGGCCGAGTAGTGTCAAGACTCGGGCACGGAGGCGAATGATGTCAGGAATCGGGGGAGATCCACCGTTACCCTGGCGACAACGAGTTCTCCTGGCGCCGCAACAGGTTGCATCAGTTCCCGAATACGTCTTACGTATTGTCGGGTCTCACTTGGCAATTCCCCCTTGATGTCCTCCCATTTGCGAATCTGGTCAGCCTCCCGATAGGTGGAGTAGACGCGGTAGAAACCGGCATTGTAGCTGGCCAGCATGAGCAGGAATCGGTCCTCGCCATTGAAAATCTGGTTCCATTTTCGGTACAGGGTCCTGTCATACATCATCCCGGCGGCGATGTTGATCCGGGGTTCGAGAATATCGCCATTGTAAGGTTGCTTCTTTTCCAGTTCCTGGAAAGTGGAGGGCAGCAATTGCATCAGGCCGGTGGCGCCCTTGTTGCTCATGGCAGTGGATATGAGCCGTGATTCCGCGACGGCCTGTGCCTTGAACCAGCGCCAGTCGACAAATGGGCCGAAGTAAAGATTGCTGTAATAGCGGAACAGTTCGTCGTACTGATTGCTGTAACTATCTACCGCCAGAGCCAATTTAGCGGACTGGCCATCTATTCCGCCAGATTCGGCCTGAACTGTATTGGAGCAAATAACCGAAAATAGGAAGGTCAGAATCCAGGGTCCAAAGCCATGACTCCGTCTTTGTCTGCTAAATAAGTTACCTGCACAGTCAATCAGACTTGATTTCCATCCGGACGAAAGCAGCGAGGGTGTCAACCCGGTAAATAACATGCTGCAGAACTTATTTAGCCGGCTGGAGTTCCCTCTTGTAGCTGATATCTCACTCATACTTACCTCAATCGTCGCGGTCAATGCCCAGCCGATTAATCTGAAATCAGCGAGACTCGATCGATATGGGAAAGTAGTTATGCGTTCCTCAAATCACTTTTGTCTGACCATTCAACTAGATACGACTAGCTGAATGGTCAGGCTAAATCCCCAGGGATTCCGAAAAGTATTGAAATGAGGCCCCATCGAACATGGCATAGCTACTCACAGGTTAAAATACAAAATTAACCATTCGGTAGCTCAGCCAACCTTCTCTGGAGCATGAAGTGTGAAGAGAGAGGCTCTGAAGCTTTGTGTCACCGGCTCTCACCGGTTTTACGTTTTCGTGGCAGGCGAGTACTTGTATAAGTAAATTTCTGCATGATTTCAAATTTGATCGATCAAGTGGTAAGGATAGGATGACAAATGGCCTATGCCTCACACCGGATCGGTTACAAACAAGAAGATAATACGGGCCCTGCAATTTCCCGTCTATAGTTTCAGCAGCGGATGCTACTGTCCGGTATCCGACTAACTACAGGACTGACTTGAACCTGGGTCAGGGGCGCCCTCGACAGACGGGTCCGGATGACTCTGACAATATTCTGGTACCGGATTTGTCCGAGGGCAGTGATAGAAAAGGTAATTATAAGGGGGCATACCATCCGTCATGGTGATTACACAGTCCATAGCGAATATTTGTCCTGATTCGGTGACCGGACTTGAACTCCGTCTCTCAAAGACAGCCCACGCCTTCTTCTTTGTACCTGGACACTAACTGCTTCAAGCTGTCCGGCAAGTCCAAGCCAATAATACCGATATTATTGTAGAGGAGTTGTGTCTGGGGAAAGTCCTGAATGATCAGTGTCAACACCGCCACCGTGGCTTCACGGTCATTGCTAATAAAGTCAATATCGCTTTGCGGCGCTGCCACATTCCAGAAATAGCAATATGAGCTGTAGTTGAGACTGCGCGCTCGGCTATTCTGATCGGCCACCTGGTCGGCGAACGTTTAATATGGTGGGGAGTGGGTATGTTTGACCTTGATACCATCAATTCTGATCCGCACCTGTTTGCTCTCGAGGGGTATCCATTGGTGACGGTCTACGATGACAACCATTACGTGCGCAATGAATACGATGTGCTGGTGCTGGGGCAACGCCGTTACCTGATAAACTTCTTTCAACGCCAGGGTTTTGTGCAAAGAACCGGCAAACTGCTGGCGAAAGACCACTACGAGTTGCATTTTCCGAGACCTGCGCGCAGCCTGGCCGTCTCTACATTTGATCCCACCTACCTGCAAGCCAGTTCTCGACGTTTTTTCTGTGTCACCCCAACCGGTTTTGCCGAAGCGATGTTTTACGACTCCGAGCGCATCGGCCTGGAAGTGGCGGTGGACAACATTACCCGGTTGATTGAGGTCTGCCCTTACAATATCGAATGGTTGCGCGATATCAGTTATGCCAGCCCGATCGAAGCGGTGACCCGCCAGACGTACCGAGCGCTTTCGCAATATCAAGCAGAGGTGGTGGCACGCAAATTTGCCCGCAAGCGCCGTTTATAACCCGCCGGTGGCTAATTGGCGACCGCTCTCGTTGGCTTCCAGAAAAAGACAATGATTTGCCTAAATGAACAAGGCGATCCTGAAAGGACAGAATGCGATGCACACCAAGGCGTCAGTCAAACAAAAATGCCAATTAATCCCCTATACTCCAGGGGTCTTTTGCCCGGATGAGTTATTTCCATGAAGTACAGTACCATTTCCATTGCCGATTTTTCCCACAAGTGTCAGATCGGATCCATACCCCTGTGTATCGACGTGCGCAACCCGGACGAATTCTCATCCTGTCACTGTCGCGGCAGCCACAATCTGCCTCTGCCAACTATCGATGCACAGGGGGTGAAGAAACTGGTTGCCGACACCGGTCTTGATCAGGATCAGACCGTTTATCTGATCTGCGCTGCCGGCACACGCAGCCAGATGGCAGCAGAGAAACTGGCCGGTGAACTCTCGAACCCCATCTGCATCGTCTCCGGTGGCGGTGTCGGTGACCTTGGTCCGGATCTGCACGCCCGAAGCTAGCGGCCGAGCTCCACTTCTCCGGCAATTTAGGCGCTGCCCGAGATGATCTTCGTCGCCGGTATCGTCATCGGGGTGGTGCTGGGCCTGACAGGCGCCGGTGGTTCCCTGTTTGCAGTGCCGCTCCTGGGTGCCTTTCTCGATGCGTCCATGGTGGAATTGACCGGCATTTCCCTCGGGGCGGTTGCTGTGAGCGCCATGCTGGGTGTTTTTCAGCGTCGCACGGTGGGTATCGTCTGGCTGCCGGTATCCGGCATCCTGATAATGGGTATGCTGCTGGCCCCCGTGGGCCGGTGGCTGGCCGGTTATCTGGAGCAATCCTGGCTGTTATACGGTTTTACCCTGTTGGTTCTCTGGGTAGCCTGGCGTATGTGGCGTGAGGCAAGACAGGATCCACAAGCCGCCCGGGAGGTGCGTGCAGCCGGTGGTGTCAATGAACTGGATCGAACGCCCCAGCCCCTGCTGGTGAACGGCTTCTGGCCATCGCCGATTTTGTTGCAATCACTGGCAGGGGGAGTCATTACCGGTTTGTTGTCCGGCCTGCTGGGTGTCGGTGGCGGGTTCGTTATCGTGCCTTTGCTGACCCTGATTGTCCGGCTCAACATGCAGCAGGCCATTCTGAGTTCTCTGTTGATCATCTCCTTTGTCAGCAGCTCCGGCTTTGTTGCGCACTGGTGGCTGCATGGCGGGGTTGACCTGCACCTGCTGGCTTTGGTGGCTACAGGCGGTTGTGTGGGTATGCTGGCAGGCAGCATTCTTAGCAAAAGGCTGGCCGGGCCACGTTTGCAGCAGGGATTTGCCGTTATGTTGCTGTTCACCACTGTGCTGTTGTGGATTCGCTAGTAAAAAAATAGTGACCACTGCTGACAGGCTCTTTGCCGACCGGAAGCAGGCCAGGAGCGGATATGTCAGCTAAGTTGCAGGGATGTTTGCCAACTGCTCAGTGCTCGCGCGCAACAGGAATACCGAGTTAGCAGGGGCAATTGGGCCCGGTCACAGGAGTGCATGCCTGAGGCTGTTCTGTGCTGACGTCACGAGGTCGGGCCACCGGTATCAAAAGCTTCCAGGGCATGGATCAGGGTTTTACCGGTGATACGGTAAGCTATGCCGGATGTTCTGATCACTTCAGTCAGTTGCTGAATATCTTCCCTGTTGAGCATCTCGCCTACCCTCAAACTCTGCCGCGGGGAATCGATTGTTACCGACGCGGGGGAGAGGGAGTGCCTGGGATTAGCGATAACAATTTCAGTGTCCTGGCGCTCGAACGTGAAGGACCAAGCGGGGTAAGACGTTCCGCCCTCCACGCGGACATGCTCCGACTCGAAGTACAGGATCTCCTGTTGGTAGGTGCGTGCGGAAACCCGGTAAACGAAGTAACTGAGCAACAGTACTTCCAGCCCCGCGAAAGGCAGAATCATCCACACTCCCTGAAAAGCCCAGACTACGGCGATTAACAGGGACAGTCCGCAGACGCCTGCCAATACTCTTTTCGTTTGTTGCCAGGTTGCAGACCGGTTGGGCAACAATCGAATTTGCAGTGAGTCGTGAGTTTCTTCGCAAATAACCATGACACTTAAGGTCGCGCTCTGAGTGCAGCCGGCACTTACGGGATAGGCTGTAAATTGGTTGTGCTTTAAGGATAGCTATTAAGCCGGAATTTTTCAGGCAAATTGAAGCCGTGTGTACCTGTAAAACTGGAAACACCTAACTGTCCCATCAGGGTTGAAAGCCTACCACTTGCCTGATCGCTTACTACAGTTGGATACGGCCTAATACAGCCCATTGCAGATTTGTTAACGGGTTTGGATGTCGTCCTGATTACGCAGAATCTGTTACACGAAGGCAATATTTAAAGCCGTTCATCTAACAGGGCATCATCACCTGAATATCGACATCGCCGACAGGCAGGGCAGCTTCGAAGATTTGCTGAGCCCCTGACGGGTATGCCCTGACAACAAAACGGGTTGGACTATACTCAATTGTGTTGGTATTGATAATGAATGGAGGGCAGGTCATGTGTCGGATTAAAGCAGGATTGGGAATACTGATTTTACTTATTGGTTACCCGTTTACAGCATCGGCAACGTCTTCCTCCGGAGTACCTCTCTACGACAATCTCGGCGACCACCACTATGCCATCAGTTCAAAAGTACCCGGGGTGCAGGCCTATTTTGACCAGGGACTTCGTCTTTATTACGCCTTCAACCACGCCGAGGCGATTCGGGCTTTTCGTGAAGCCCAACGCCTGGACCCGCAGTGTGCGATCTGTTGGTGGGGAGAAGCATTGGCCTGGGGACCGAATATCAACCTGCCCATGGATCAACCGTCTGGCGTATCCGCCTATACGGCTTTGCAGGAGGCGCTGGCCCGACGAGATCAGGCCACCGAGCGGGAGCGGGCCCTGATCAACGCACTCGCGGTCCGTTATGTGGCAGAGCCCCAGGATGATCGTGCCGTTCTGGACCAGGCTTATGCCGATGCCATGGCAGAACTGTCGGCAACGTATCCAGAGGACCAGGATATTGCGGTGCTGTCCGCAGAGTCCCTGATGGATTTACGCCCCTGGGATTACTGGGATGAGCAGGGTAATCCCAATCCCGGTATCTCCGAGGCACTTTCCAAGCTGGAATCGGTCATCGCCAAAAATGAAAAACACCCGGGTGCCTGCCATTTCTTCATCCACGCGGTGGAAAAACTGTACCCCGAACGCGCTGTGGCCTGTGCCGAGCGCCTGGCAAATCTGATGCCGGGGGCAGGACACCTGGTGCATATGCCCGGGCACATCTACATTCGCGTGGGACGCTACGCCGACGCGGTCAAGGCCAACCACCATGCCATCCATGCGGACGAAACCTATATTCGCGACCAAAATCCGGCAATGGGCATGTACACCGCGGGCTACTACCCCCACAACTATGACTTCCTGGCCTTCGCGACCATGATGATTGGCCAGAGTAGGGAGTCTATTACGGCGGCGGACAAGGTGGCCACTCTGTTACCCAAAGATCTCTTCGGCCAACCCGGTATGGATTTCCTGCAACACTGGGCTAGCCGCCAGTACCTGGTGCGCATCCGGTTCGGGCGCTGGCAGGAGATACTTAATTTGCCGGCGCCTGACGTCTCGCTGCCACACACGACGGCGATGTGGCATTACGCTCGAGGGCGCGCGCTGGTGGCAAACGGTGAGAAGGAAGCGGCGGCGGAAGAACTGAATAAACTGCGTACCATCCTGGCGAGTGGCAAAGTTGAGGGAATCAGGATGGAATACAACCCCTCTACCGACCTACTCGGAATTGCGGAAAATGTTCTCAGCGGCTGGGTCAACGTCGCAGCAGGAAAATTCGATGAGGCTGAAGCCGACCTGCGAGAGGCTGTTAAACGGGAAGATGGACTCCTCTATGGCGAGCCGCCGGAGTGGACGGTGCCGGCCAGGCAGGATCTCGGCGCCGTGCTAGTAAAAGCAGGCCGATACGCAAAGGCTGAACAGGCGTTTCGCGAAGACCTTAATCGCTTTCCCAGGAATGGCTGGTCGCTGTACGGCCTGGCAGTTGCATTGAGCAAACAGGGGAAAAATACGGAGGCGGAGAATGTCGAGGCCGATTTCAAGCAGGTATGGGCTACAGCCGATGTGGAACCCGGTATTGCCGTCAGCATGTGAAAATTGTTAGGGCCTGTTAACACTAATGGTTTTATCGTTGCTGGTGGCCATTTTTCTGCCCGGCGAGGCAGAATGAGCGTGGTGTAGTGACTCTACATGAGCGATTGATAACGAAGCGGGGC
>QJWQ01000098.1 GCA_003235325.1 Gammaproteobacteria bacterium
AGAATCGCATCCAGTTTCTCCTTGGCATCCCCGAACAGCATCCGGGTGTTGTCCTTGTAGAACAGCGGGTTGTCGACGCCGGCGTAACCGGTGGCCATGGAGCGCTTGAGCACGATGGTGGTCTTGCCCTTCCAGGGTTCCAGCACCGGCATGCCGGCAATGGGGCTGTCCGGCACGTCCTGGGCCGCCGGGTTGACGATGTCGTTGGCACCGATGACGATCGACACGTCGACATCGGGAAAATCCTCGTTGACCTCCTCCATCTCGTGGACGATGTCATAGGGTACCTTGGCCTCGGCCAGCAGCACGTTCATGTGACCCGGCATCCGGCCCGCCACCGGGTGGATGCCGAAGCGGACATTGACGCCTTTCTTGCGCAGCTTCTGGGTGATTTCAAAAACGATATGCTGGGCCTTGGCCACCGCCATGCCGTAGCCTGGCAGGATCATTACCTCTTTCGCCTGGGTCAGCATCTCCGCCACCTCGATGGCCTCGATGGGCTTGATGTCCTCGGGATTGCCGGCCGACGTCCCGCCGCCACCGGCGGCCGGCTTGGCGCCACCGATACCGCCGAGGATGACGTTGAGGAACTTGCGGTTCATGGCCTTGCACATGATGTAGCTCAGGATCGCACCGCTGCTGCCCACCAGGGCGCCGACCACAATCAGCAGGTCATTGCCGAGCATGAAGCCCATGGCGGCGGCTGCCCAGCCGGAGTAGGAGTTGAGCATGGACACCACCACCGGCATGTCGGCGCCGCCGATGGCGGCCACCATGTGCACCCCGAAGACCAGGGCAATGCCGGTCATGATCAGCAGTTCGGTCATGCCGCCGCCCTGGGCGGAGGCGCTGACGTAGGCGGCGCCGAACCAGATGGCGGCCACCAGCAGCGCCAGGTTGAACAGATGGCGCCCGGGCAGCTTCAGGGGCTTGCCGCTGATTTTGGCGCTGAGCTTCAGGTAGGCGACCACCGAACCGGAAAAGGTCAGGGCGCCGATCAGGATGCCGATGTAGGTCTCGACATCGTGAATGGTCTTCTCCACCCCGCCGTAGGCGGCGCCGTGCTCGAAGGCATTGGCAAAGCCGACGAAGACTGCCGCCAGGCCCACCAGCGAGTGCAGGATGGCCACCAGTTCGGGCATCTGGGTCATTTCCACCCGCTTGGCCAGAATCCAGCCGATGACGCCGCCGAGCACCATGCCGCCCACCAGGTACAGGTAGTTGGCGGTGACCAGGCCGACAATGGTGACCAGCAGGGCCAGGCCCATGCCGAGCATGCCGTACAGGTTGCCGCGGCGGGCGGTTTCCTGGTGGCTGAGACCGCCGAGCGCCAGGATAAACAGGGCGCTGGAGGCGATGTAGGAAACAGTGATAATTCCGGAAGTCATTGTCTGTCTCCTTATTTTCGGAACATGCGCAACATGCGCTGGGTGACGGCAAAGCCCCCGACGATGTTGATGCTGGTGATAAAGATGGCCGCCGTCGCCAGCAACAGGCCGGCCAGGGCATTGGTGGAGACCTGGATCAGGGCGCCGATGACGATAATGCTACTGATGGAATTGGTGACACTCATCAGCGGTGTGTGCAGGGAGTGGGACACACCCCAGACCACCATGTAGCCGACAAAGCAGGCGAGCACGAACACGGTCAGGTGCCCCATGAAGTCCGGCGGCGCCACCGCGCCCAGACCAAACAGGGCCAGACCGGCCAGCAGCAGAGGCACCAGGAATGCCAGGGGGTGGGCCTCTTTCGGGGCCTTCGGCTCGAACTGCTCCGCCGTTTCCACGTCCACGTCCTCCTTGGGGGCCAGGGAGATCCGGGGTGCCGGCGGCGGCCAGGTGATCTCGCCTTCCTTGACCACGGTACAGCCGCGGATCACCTCGTCCTCCATGTTGACCACCAGTTGGCCGTCCTTTTCCGGACAGAGGTCACTGAGCAGGTGCCGCAGGTTGGTGGCATAGAGCTGGCTGGCCTGGGCCGCCATGCGGCTCGGCAGGTTGGTGTAGCCGATCAGGGTCACCCCGTGCCTGACCACCACCTTGTTGGCCTCGGTCAGGCGGCAGTTGCCGCCGGCCTCGGCGGCCAGGTCGACAATGACGCTGCCGGGCTTCATATTGGCCACCATGCGCTCGGTGATCAGTTCCGGCGCCGGGCGGCCCGGGATCAGGGCGGTGGTGATGATGATATCCACTTCCGCGGCCTGGGCGGCAAACAGGTCCATTTCCGCCTTGATGAACTCCGGGCTCATGGGCTTGGCGTAACCGCCCTCGCCGGAACCGTCGGCATCGTCAAATTCCAGCATCAGGAACTCGGCGCCTATGCTCTCGATCTGCTCCTTCACTTCCGGGCGCACGTCAAAGGCCCGGACAATGGCGCCCATGCTGTTGGCGGCACCGATGGCGGCGAGACCGGCGACACCGGCGCCGATCACCAGCACCTTGGCCGGCGGAATGCGGCCGGCGGCAGTAATCTGGCCGGTGAAGAAACGGCCGAAGTGCTGGGCCGCCTCCACCACCGCCCGGTAACCGGCAATGTTGGCCATGGAACTCAGGGCGTCCATTTTCTGGGCCCGGGAAATCCGCGGCACCGCGTCCATGGCCAGGGCCGTGACGCCTTTGGCCGACAGTTCCTCGAGCATGTGCTTGTTCTGGGCCGGATAGATAAAGCTGATCAGGGTCTGGCCTTCTTTCAACAGCTCGATGCCGTAAAAGCCCAGCTCCGGGTGCGGTTGTGGTGGCCGCACCTTCATGATGATGTCTGCCTTGTGCCACAGGTCCCGGGGGTCCTCGACGATCTCGACACCGGCCTTGGCATAGGCCTCGTCGCTGTAGTTGGCTGCGGCACCGGCATTGGTCTCAATGGCCAGGTCAAAGCCCAGCTTGCGCAGGTGTTCCGCCACTTCCGGCGTCAGGGCGACGCGCAGTTCGCCCTCGTTGATTTCCTTGGGTATGCCTATCAGCATGATGTTTACTCCACTGTTCTAAATTGCTTATTGGCAGCATCTTGCCGGGGATATCGGGTCCCGCGCCGGCGGTTCCCCACACTTTCATGACAAACTTTTGCCAACAAGGCGTTTGGTCGGCATCGGAACGCTTCTTATCTACCCTGTTACTTCAGATGGCCAGGGCACCGTGTTTCACTACAGCACCATTGCTGGTCGTAAAGTCAGGCGCTGGTCGCACAGTCAAGCGCGGTGAAAAACCCGATGGATCTGCCACAGGGTTCAACCACGAATTGACGCAGACGCTGCCGCCGGTGGCATTCTAGAGCATTGTGCCACCGGTGGCAACACCTGTGAGCTGGCAATTTTATTTATCTTCAAAAAATCTGTAGTAAATTGCCGGTCACTAATAATTATTAAAAATCAAACCATCCATAAGATGGCGGCCGCTCAGGCCCTGCACAACTAACCGGAATCAACCCTGTTCAGCGATGGTCAGTTCAGAGCCATTCAGGCTGAACAGGGGTAAAACGTTATTAACGGCTGATGGTTTGCTGCAGCGCGTCGATGGAGGACTGGATGCCCGCATCGGTGGACATGGTGAAGTCTTCCATTTCCAGACTCACCCAGCCGTTGTAGCCCATCATGCGCACGACGGAGAAGAACTCCTTCCACCATTGCAGGTCCTTGCCCGCGCCGACGGCGACGTAGTTCCACGCACGGTTCGCCACATCCGTGACGTCCCTGATTTCCAGAAGACCGTTCACATCGGCCAGGCCGCGCTCAATGCGGGTGTCCTTGCCGTGGACATGGTGGATGGCATCGCCCAGAGCCCGGGCCGACGCGATCGGGTCAGCGCCCATCCAGATCAGGTGGCTGGGATCGAGATTCATGCCGACTTTCCGCCCCACTTCGTTGCGAAGACGGAAAAGTGTTTCCGGACTCCACACCAGCATGGCGGAGAAGTTCTCCAGCGCGTATTTCTCGACACCCACCTCATCGGCGAGTTTCACCAGATCGTGCCATAGGGGGAAAGCGCGGTCCTCCCACTGGTAGCGGTCGCGCTCGGGCATCTCTTCGGGCCAGCTCTTGGTGTAGACGAGCCAGTTCGGGACCGTGTCCCCCGGCGCCGCCTCGGGCAGACCGGACATGGTCACTATCGTCTTGACGCCGATCTCGCCGGCAAGGCGGATTGTGTCCTTCATTTCCTTGAGGTGACGTTTACCCATGGCGCCCGGGTCGAGGGGGTTGGCGGAACAGTTAAGGGCTGCGATCTCGAGACCGCGGGCCTCGATCTCTTTCAGCTTGGTTTTCAGCAGGTCCCTGTTGGCCAGCAGTTCGTCGGCGCGAAAATGGGGACCCGGCGACCAGCCGCCACCGGTCATCTCGATGCCCTCGACACCGAGAGCCACACATTTGTCCAGCATCTCGGTGAACGGCAGATTGCCCATGACATCGGTGCATATTGATAATTTCATTTTATACCTCCAAAGATGTTCTCTTGAGAACGAATTATTCGTAAGCCAGCCACGTCGATTTATTATCGGCTGATCGCACACCGGTTTTCGGGCCAATGTACGTCTTCGGTGCCCGCTTCGACGCTCGACAACGGGAGATTCCCGTAAAACGTCCTCCTCGCAGTTCGAGGTAAACAGGTTGTAAACGAGCAGCGAAGGTATGCTTGATCAATACACACTCAACCGGCATAAAATGCAGGGATTGCGGGAATATTGATCGGCTCGATATTGCCGGTCTGCTTGGCCTTGACACAGGCATCGGTGGTGACCGACACCACGTAACCATCCCAGGAAGAGGGCCCCTGCGCCTCGCCGCGAATCGAGCAATCAATCCAGTCCTGGAATTCCACGTCAAAGGCATCGATAAAGCGCAATTGCCAGTCCACCAGAATTGCCCGTGACAGCTTGGCCTCGCTGCGCAGGATGACATCGGCGGGTTCCGGCAGACTTGCCGTACCGGTTTCGCCGACGACATGGCACTGGATATCGTAGCCGTACTGGGCGTTAACGAAGCTCTCGATGTTGATCAGGATGCCCTGTGCGGTGCGCAGCAGAATGACATGGGGGTCCTGCAGGTCGGCGTCACAGAGACGTGTCTTGCGCGGCAGAATGACCTGGGCGCTGACGTAGTCGTCGTTGAGCAACCAGCGCAGTACGTCCAGTTCGTGCACGATGGAATCGGTGATCGCCATGTCGCCCTTGAAACCCGGTGCAGCCGGTGCCCTGTGAGCGCAGTTGAGAATCAGGGGCGCGCCGATTTTTTCGTCGTCCAGAACTTTCTTGAGCTGGCGATAGGAGCGGTCATAGCGGCGCATAAAGCCGACTTGCACCAGGCGTTTGCCGTGCGCCATTTCGGCATCGACAATCTTCCTGCAGCCCTCGGCGGTGACCGCCAGCGGCTTTTCACAGAACACCGGTTTGCCCGCGGCGATTGATGCCAGCACGAATTCTTCGTGGGTAGGACCCCATGAGGCGACGATAGTGGCGTCCACCTCGGGGGAGTTGATAAGCTCCTGGCCACTGTCAAATACCCGGGCATCTACACCCGCTCCCTTTGCTGCAGCCTCTGCCTGGGCTGCATTTACATCATTTACTGCGACTATCCTGGCGCCGGTAAGCTTGTTGGTAATACGGTGAATGTGCTCCTTACCGATGGCGCCGGTGCCGATAACACCGACTCGTAATGTCATTGGATTTCTCCCGATATTCTTGTTGTTTGGTTATTTAATTGCTCTCTTTTGCTTTTTCACCTGGGAAAAACCCCGAAGTCTCTACCGGGGTGAAAAAAAGTGGACCGGAGTGAAAACTCCGATCCACATGTCCTCAGAGAGGTTTGAACGCTTCCGGTTAGAACTGCGCGCGTACTCCCACACCGTAGCGTGGGCCCGTGGATCGATACAGGATGAACTGGTTGTCGTAGCGTCCGTGCTTGCGAATTTTCTCGTCAAAGATATTCGCACCTTCCAGGTACACCGAAAGATCCTCGTTGATGTTGTAGGTTAGACGGAAATCCGTCTGTTCGAACTCCTCGGTGAATACAGGCTCCTGTCCAGCTTTGGGGTTAATCAACTCCTCAAGGAAAGCGTCGCGCCAGCTCCAGGAGACCCTCGCCTCGATGGGTCCGGCTTCATAAAAGACCGAGGCGTTCAGTGAATCGCCCAGGCCCGGAATGGCAAACAGGGTGCTGACATCGGAGTTGGAACTGATCTGGGCATTGGAATCGAGGGTGGTGCTGTTGGCCGTGAAACCGAGACCGAAGGGAAATTGATACTGGGCAGCTATCTCCCAGCCACTGACCTCCGCAGTCTCACTGTTTCGTGGTCGGAGCACATCGGGAGTTACAGTTCCATTTTCTTCGTCGATTGCCGGGTCCGGAACATCAATATCGTGAATGTTAACGCCTGTTTGCACCTCTTTCTGGACACCGGCGACGATAAAGTTCTGTACTTGCTTGCTGAAGAAGGCGACGGAGACGTAATTAATGTCGCCCCAGTAGTATTCCGCAGAAAGGTCGAAGTTGATCGAAGTGTACGGCTCCAGGTTGACGTTACCGGCTGTCGCGTTAATTGCTCCGGGTCGCAAATCCCCATAGCTGAAACGCGGTGCGATGTCACTCAGTTCCGGACGGGTCATGGTCTCGGAGACGGCGGCACGCAACACCAGTTCTTCAGTGACGTTCAGGGTCAAAGCCAGGTTGGGCAGCACGGTCCAGTAATCGTTGGTTTCGCTTTGGAAACCGGAACCGCTGGAACTGTAGCTCGGGGTATACTGGGTAGGCGTACCCTGGGTCAGTGCGATCAATTCCTGCTGGGAACCCTCTGCTTCATCCTTGGTCCGGACCCAGCGCAGGCCGGCATTGAGCACCCATCCCATATTCGCGCCCAGGAAATCCTCGCCTCGCAGGGTCACGTCCGTGTAGGCTGAAAACAGGCTCTCCTTGACCACGTAACTGTCCGGTTGCCTGGTACCGATGAATCCGCCTGGCAAGGATGCGTAATAGGCAGCGTAACCGCCACTGCCTCCCTGAGCCGGGTCAAATTCTGCTGGTAGATCAATGGTTGGTGAACAGGACAGGTCAGCCCAACAGGCATCCAGGCTTGCGAAACCTTCCGGCGAAGACTGCCAGGCAATGTAGTCTGCCAGGTTAAAAGTGAATATGTCCCGGAACGTATTCGGGGCGACGCCACTCAAAAGGCCGTCGGTATCAAAGTCCAACAGGAGTTCGTCGGGAACCGGTACAGTAAAGAAACAGTACAGGCAGAAAACTTCTACCGGCGGTCGAATAACATCGACAGTTTTCTCTTCCTCAGAATAGGAAATACCGAAGCGAACCATGTCCAGCATGCCACCGTTGTCAGGGATATATTTGTTGTCCCACTTGAACTCGGTGATATTGCCATCGACGCTGTTGCCACCCGTGCCGTCACCAGCCTGGTCACCAAACTGGGCTACGTGCGAAAGCATGTTTTCCCTGTTAGAGACTCTGTCCTTGATGATCTGCGGATAAATGATTTCAGAGACAGACCCGGCGTTAGTAAAATGGAAAATATAGTCTTCGTAGACAGGGTTGGGGATTTCGTTACCGTTTTCATCCAGAATAAACTCGTTTTCCTGGAATCCGATCACGGCCTGACCGTTACCCGTGCCCTGCTTGGCTTCTGATTTGGAATAGGACAGGTCGAATGATGAGGTCAGCTCGGAAGTCGGAGACCATTCCAGGTTGAAACCGATGGCCTTGGTCTTGGTGGGGCGGCCTTCGAGACGGTTGAGGATGCCCACTTCACTGGAGATGTCCTCCTCCAGCACGGTGCCGTTGCTGTCGAGTACGACATTGCTGATGGCTTCGGTGCTACCGAACCAGGAACCCAGCATGGTGGCAGTGGATTCCACCTCGTAATCGTTATAGAAGCCGTCCGCGGTAAAACGCAGCTGATCATTGATGTCGTGCTGGAAAACACCCTGGAAATTCTTGCGGGTACGGGTCTGGTTGCGCCGCCCGGTCTGGACTTCCCGCGGAATAAAGGCCTGATCGACGTTGCCTGGATTGGAGTTAGCATCGAGCAGATCGATATTTGCGACATCGTTGACCAGCCAGCCGTTTTGCCAGTCAAAATCTTCCTGGGAGTCCCTTTCCTGGTACGAGAGAGATACCAGAAATCCGGTTTTGCCGTCATTGATCACTTTCGAATAGAGACCGAATACCTGGGGGGTGGTCTCTTCACTGTCGTTGTCATACAGTGCCTTGACATTGATCAGCGCCTTGTCCTCAGACATGTCCAGAGGGCGTGCGGTTTTCAGGTTGATGGTGGCGCCGATGCCGCCTTCCGCCAGGTGAGCGGTTCCGCTTTTGAAGATTTCAGCGCCGGAAATCAGTTCAGCCGGGTAGAGGTCGAAACTGAATTCGCGACCGCCGGTCTCGGACACAATGCGGCGACCGTTTACCAGTACGGTGTTAAAACTGGGACCGAAGCCACGGACGGTGACAAACTGGCCTTCACCACCGTTGCGGTCGATGGCGATACCGGGAATCCGTTGCAGGGTTTCGGCAATATTGCTGTCCGGGAACTTGCCCAGACCTTCGGCCGAGATGGCGTCCATAACACCGACAGCGTCGCGCTTGATATCCTGGGCTGCCTGCAGACTGCCCTTGATGCCGGTAACTAGAACTTCCTCGATCTGGCCTTCCTGCGCAAGACTGTTGCCAGCCATGACAGTGAGGGCAGACGCGCAGGATATGCAGCTGGCCAGCAGTTTTCTCTTGTATGGTGAACTCATGTAACTTCTCCTCTTTAACCCTGTTTGTAGTTCTGGGGAGAGACTAATTGAGCGAATAGGGCTGTAATGTACCTCGCGCCCAAACAGAAATTGCAAATTCAAACTAAAGGCCGTCACGAAAGGCACTACCCTCCCATAGCGGTCAACAGGCGTGAATCTGAATACCCCCCTGAACTCTGTTGCTGATGGTTTATCAACGCTTTAAAATTTTGGTTTCCTCCCCGGGGCCGTACCCGGCCTGCTTTACCTGGAGTAAAAGCGGGTTCGAATCCCAGAGCGCAAGGTATAAAGATTTATTTCATCTGTCAATAAAAAAGAAATAAAAATTGCATTATCGGTCCTCATGGTATCGGCTTCTGCCGGGAACTGGCAGGTTTTTCCGTAGCCGGCAGACGACCTCGTCCTGGTTGACCGGGAGATTTCATGCCTGTATACGGGCCCCGGCGGCAATATGCCCGCCATGCCGATCCCGGATGCCAGACAGGGCATCGCTAAAAGCCCCCATAACATTATGAATTAACTGATTAAAATCAATCGATTTGATTCCGGCTCGCCTTGCCAAGAGGCGCCGGGACAGCAGACAGGGTCGGTGTGAAGCGACAGTGATAAGAGTTAATCCAGGCCCGGTTATTTACTTTCGGGACATAATTGCCAGGTGCGAGGTAACCAGTGCCGGGACCGAAAGGATGAAACGAAATTTGTAAAATTAGCTTGAAATAAAAATTTCAATGCGGTTAACTTCGACGTTTAGGCGTCAGGGCGGAAATCACGTCCATGGGTGACCATAAAAAGCAGAGATCGGGGGCGAGCGATCAGGTCGGTTAACGGCCGTCGCCAGTCAGCGTGAAAAGCGGGCCCGGAATCCCGGGCAATTTAACAATAGCCAGTTTGTCCACCTGATCCCGGTGTTTAAGCCGGATTCATGGACAGGACTGCCTTTATATTGGGGCAAGCATTGATTACCGCTGCCAGAATGAAATTCTGATCCAGGTTTTTGACAGGCGCAGGTATTTCGATGCTGCTGTACTCACCAACAGCAATTGGATTCATAGAAATCGAATCCGTGACCCTTAAAGCACTTAATGGCGATGAGACTTCGGCGATCGCAATGACCAGACAATGAACCAGGAGAAAACACCATGAGCCATGGCGCACCCGTTCCAATACCCACCCACATCCCGTTGCCGCCGCTGACGCCGGGGCCGCACAACAAGCGGTTGGGACTGATTGCCGTCATCGCCACCTTCGGCGGTCTGCTGTTCGGTTACGATACCGGTGTTATCAATGGTGCGCTGGAGCCGATGAAAGAGGATTTGAACCTGACAGTTGCCAAGGAGGGCTTCGTAGTCAGCATCCTGATTTTTGGCGCGGCCCTGGGTGCCATCATCGGCGGTCGGCTTGCGGATAAACATGGGCGCCGGCATAACATCCTGATGCTGGCTCTTGTCTTCATGGTGGGTACCATGGGCTGTGTACTGGCGCCAAACTGGCAGGTACTCGGTTTCTTCCGGTTTGTGCTGGGCCTGGCGGTGGGCGGCGCCTCTGCAACAGTGCCGATTTACCTGGCCGAGGTGTCCCCCTATGAACAGCGCGGCAGCCTGGTGACCCGCAACGAAGTGATGATTGTCGCCGGCCAGTTTGCCGCCTTTATTATCAACGCCATCATTTTTCATGTCTGGGGGGAGCATGCCGTTATCTGGCGCTACATGCTGGTGATAGCGGTGTTGCCGGCTATCGCGCTGTTTATCGGTATGCTGCGCATGCCGGAAAGTCCCCGCTGGCTGGCATCGCAGAATCGCCAGACTGAGGCGCTCGACGTGCTGAAACAGGTTCGCTCGCCGGAGCGCGCCGTGGCCGAGATGGAGGAGGTCAATGCCCTGGCCGAGGAAGAGAAAGAAGAGCACCTGGGTGGCTGGAGCGACCTGGCAGTGCCCTGGATCCGACGATTGCTGATAATCGGCATCGGCCTCGGTATTTGCCAGCAGTTCACCGGCATCAACTCGATCATGTACTACGGTACCCAATTGCTGACCAAGGCCGGCTTTTCCGCTGAAGGGGCCATTATTGCCAACACGCTCAACGGGCTGTTCAGCGTACTCGGTATCACGGTGGGTATCCTGATCATGAACAAGGTCGATCGGCGCGTGATGTTGCTGGCGGGCTTTGCCCTGACCACCCTGTTTCACCTGCTGGTGGGACTGTCAGCGATGTTTATGCCTGAAAGTGACATCAAGCCCTACTTTATCCTGTTCTTCGTCGTGGCTTTCGTCTTCTTCATGCAGGGCACCATTGGCCCTCTGGTCTGGCTGCTGCTGGCCGAAATGTTTCCGTTGAAGATACGCAGTTTCGCCATGGGCGTCTGCGTCTTCATGCTCTGGATCGCCAACGCCAGCGTCGCCTTTGGCTTCCCGCCGCTGGTTGCCGCGGTCGGTATTGCCCCGACATTCTTTATCTTTGCGGGTCTGGGCGTGCTGGCCCTGATCTTCATCGCCACCATGGCGCCCGAGACGCGTGGCAAAACACTCGAGGAGTTTGAGGACGAGTTCAGAGCCCGTTACGGTTGATGGCCGGTACGAAATGTTGAAGGGTGGTACGCAAAAAGTTCTGCACATTTTGTCCTGCCTCTTCAGGACAGCCCAGGCGCAGGGGTCGGTCGGCCATCAAGACCGGTGCCCTGCGGGATGAACACAATAAAACTCAATAAGAAACACCAGTAAAGGAGGGTTCCCTGATGAGTGAAGTTAACGAGTTCGAAAATTCGCCTGTGACAGCGGAAAAACTGGAACCCGGACGCCATTTTGCCGCCAGCTATGCCGGTGAACACGTGGCGGGAACGGAATTTGTAATCGGTGCCCTGTTCGTTTCCCTGGGTGTGTCCACCGTAGATATTGTTGTCGGTCTGGCCTTGGGAAATCTTTTGGCCGTCCTGACCTGGGCCTGGATCACCGCCCCGATTGCCGTCCAGACCCGTCTCACTCTGTATGCCTATCTTGAGAAGATTGCCGGTCACCGCATGATCAGCATCTACAGTGTTGTCAACGGTGTCCTGTTCAGTGTCATCGCGGGGGCAATGATTACGGTGTCGGCCTCTGCAGTGAGGATCCCCTTCAATATTCCGCCACAGACCACCTGGTATCCGAGCAGTTTCAGTTTTGTCCTGGTGGCGGTGGTTGTGGGTGCAGTCATCAGCTACGTGGCCATATCCGGCTTCAAAAAAGTCGCGCAATTTGCCGAGGTTTGCGCACCCTGGATGATCCTGATGTTCTTTATCGGCGCACTGGCGGGGATTCCGCTGTTGGTCGCCGCGACCCCCGGGGTAGAAGGTCTGTCCAGTTTCAGTGACTTTGTTCACGTGGGCGACCTGCATGTCTGGGTAGCCCAGGACAACGGCATTGGCATGCTGCATGTGGCGGCCTTTGCCTGGATATGCAACGTGCCCATGCATGGCGCAATGTCCGATATGACCATCCTGCGCTATGCCAAGAAGGCGTCCTACGGTTATTTCTCGGCCCTGGGCATGTTTATCGGTCATTACATGGCCTGGATCTGTGCCGGTCTGATGGGAGCGGCGGCTGCCCTGATTCTGAAGTCCACCATCACCCAACTCGACGCCGGTGAGGTGGCGTTCCAGGTGCTTGGTTGGGCCGGTATTATGGCGGTAGTCATCGCCGGATGGACTACGTCCAACCCCACCATCTACCGCGCCGGGCTGGCATTCCAGTCGCTGAATCCGAAGTGGAACCGGATCAAGGTGACGGCTGTCGTCGGTGTGCTCACCACGGTTATCGCCTGTTTCCCGTTTGCGTTTTCGAGAATGCTGGATCTGCTGGGGGTGATGGGCCTGGCGATCGTACCTATTGGCGCCATTATTTGTACCGAACACTGGTTGTTTGCCAGGGTAGGCCTGACCCGATACTGGAATCTCTACAGCGGCAATAGCCTCAATGTGCCGGCATTGCTGGCCTGGATCGGCTCACTGGTGGTAGCCACAGTGTTGAACCAGGTATTTGGCATGCACCTGTTTTTTCTGTTGGTGCCCACCTGGATCGCGGCAACTGTACTGTATATCCTTCTGGCGGGCATGATGGGCGCGAAGCGCCCTTTCACGGAACAGGTCGCTGCAGAGGAGACGGAGTACCGAACGCGAAGACAGCACGAAATCGAGTTCCTGCGGCTGGAGGACGAGGCCATCGAGGTGTCCCACAAGCGTGAGTCAGGGGATATGCTGTTGCAGGTTTCCAGGGCCATTGCCGTTGCGTCACTGGTTGCCTGTCTCGGCCTGGGAATCTGGATTCTCAACGCGGGCATCGACAGTATGGAGACTTTTCGTAACTGGATTATTTTGCCGACGATTACCTACTTTATTTTCGGTATCCTCTGGATGCGGGAGAAAGAGGGCATCGAGGACGAGGAAATCGAGCACCTGGCGGAGGAAGAGGAGAAAAAACACCACTGAGACCGTGCCGCTTCTTTGTGTCGATCTGCTGCTGGAGGATAAATGCTGTCGAAATACCCGTTGCTTACACCGGAGGAGTGCGACGCTATCGTTGCGCAACTGGATCGCCTGCAGTGGGCCCAGGGACTGGCTCCCGGTGCCCTGTACCGGGAGAAAGTCAAGGGCAACAAGGAGATCGCCCTGCAAATGTCCGATGATACCCGCGTTGCCGATGAGATCATGCGCCAGATAAGCAACAGGGTGATGGAAAGCAAGTTTGTCCGGCAGCGCATGTTTCCCAAGAGTATGGTGAACCCCCGGTTCAACCTGTACGAAGAGGGCGGGTTTTACGGTAAACATGCCGATTCCGGCTTCATGGGCGGCAGTCAGCGGCAGATTCGTACCGATATCTCCATGACCCTGTTCCTGACCGATCCCGACAGCTACGAGGGTGGTGAACTGGACATGGATTACGCTTCGGGAGCCCGGCAGAAAGTCAAGGAGCCCAGGGGGACCATGGTGTTCTACCCGTCCGGGGTCATGCACCAGGTTCTGCCGGTAACCAGGGGTCGGAGAATCGCCTTTGTCGCCTGGATTGAATCCCATATCCAGAATCCCCAGATGCGCGATGTCCTCACCGAGATCACCACCCTCTGCGACGACATGATGGCCGACCCGAACCTGGCCCTGGGGGATTTTCACACCCGGGCCCAGAACGTCAAACATAACCTGTTTCGCATGTGGTGGCGCAATGAAAGCTGATCGGGCTTTCCGGCAGTGAGTCTTCCGGCTGAAAGGTTTTTGACTAAAAGCTGGCAGGCACATAGAGTCCGGCGAAGGCATGTCATTGCCATGTCGCCGAATGATGCAGCCCTCGTGACACCGAAGGAAGTTATTGCAGCGAATGAACAATAACTCCCGCAACCTGGTGATTGTCGGCGGCGGTACCGCCGGTTGGCTGACGGCTGCCTGGTTGTCCAGCCGTCTGGCAACGGATGACCCGGACACCGCTATCGGCGTCACCCTGGTGGAAGCCAGTGATATTCCGCCCATCGGTGTCGGCGAGGCCACCGTGCCTTCGATTCGCGGCACCATGGCCGCTATGGGCGTCGACGAATTTGAATTCATGCGGGAGTGTGACGCCACCTTCAAGCATGGCATTCGCTTTGATCAGTGGTGCCGAACTCCGGCAGACCAGCCTGGAGAATATTTCTATCACCCGTTTCAGCGACCGGTAAAGGCCGGTTATGATTCCCTGGCGGGTTACTGGCTCAAGGGTGTGGATCCCTATAACAGGCTGTTTTTCGATGCCGTCAGCGTTCAGCCCAGGGTTGCCAATGCCGGCTTTGCCCCCAAACGGTTAAATGATCCCCCCTACGATGGACCCCTTCCTTATGCCTACCACCTGGATGCCGGCAAGCTGGCGGAATTTCTAAAAAAGCTGGCCAGAAAACGCGGTGTCAGGCATGTGCTCGGCAAGGTGCAGCAGATTATCAGCAGCGACGATGGTGCTATTCAGCGTCTCGTCCTCCATAACGGCGAGGAAATCAGTGGCGATATCTTTGTCGACTGCACCGGCTTCCAGAGTCTTCTGATCGGTAAGCACTACGGCGAGGGCTGGAATGACCTGAGCCGCGTACTGTTTTGTGACAAGGCCATCGCCTGTCAGGTGCCCAACCTGAGCCCGGATCAGCCCATAAGGCCCTTTACCCTGGCCACGGCACAGACTGCCGGCTGGATCTGGGATATAGGGTTGAAAAATCGCCGGGGCACCGGACATGTCTATTCCAGCAGTCATATGTCCGCGGATGAAGCCGAGGCATTACTCCGGGGCTATATTGGCGAGCAGGCGAGGGGCGGCAGTAGCCTGGAATTCCGTACCCTGGACCTCAGGGTCGGCTATCGGCACCGCCAGTGGCGGAAAAACTGTATTGCCATCGGCCTGTCGGCCGGGTTTCTCGAACCCCTGGAGTCAACAGGCATTCACCTGGTGGAACTGGCGCTCTACATGCTGGAAAAAATGTTGCCGAGATATTTCGCCGGCGGCGCACCCCAGGCGCGGTTCAACGAATTGATGCGCAACCAGTACGATATTTCCATTGATTTCGTCAAGCTCCACTATTACCTGAGTTCCCGAACCGACAGTGCCTTCTGGCGTGATAATACGGCGGCAGAATCCGCCACGGCTGAACTCCGGGAAAAGATGACTGCCTGGGCTGTCGGCTTTCCGGATATTTATGATATCCGTGTTGTTCATTCCGTTTTCGATCACATGGGCTACCAGTACATTTATTTCGGTATGGGCCGTGGATCGAATTCGCGCTCAGCCATGGTGATGGGGCATTCTAACAGGCAGCTGGCAGAAAAAATATTTCACACCACCTACGCGGCATTTGACAAGGCAAAATCGGTATTGCCCAACCACCGCGAGATTATCGACAGGATTCATAATAATTCCGGGTAACCGTTTATTTGGCTATACATAACAAGAAGATATAAGGATTTCCAGACTACCTGGAGACACCGGGGTAAGGCTTTGGTACTGACTCCGGTGTGACTGGCAGGCGCAATCCCGGGCCCTGAGTGGCGTCGGCGGTCAGAGGCTGAATAAATGAACCAATTTTTCATAAAAAAAATAATTGAAATCTTTATTTCACTGAGATATGCTTTCGGTCCGAAAACGATCAACCCATAAAAAATAAACCGTAATTAAGCAGCTTACATACGTTCAACGATTTATGAATAGCGATGTCCCCGGCCCCGGGAGGCCGGGCGAGGCATCGGTAGATTTTTGTGACCAGTTCAGTCGGGATGGAGAAAATTATGAGTAGAGAAAATAAACCCCTGGATGTGATTTGCCTGGGCCGGGTTGCCGTCGACCTGTATTCCCAGCAAGTGGGAGCCCGTTTAGAGGACGCAGCCACCTTCGCCAAGTACCTGGGCGGCTCCTCAGGTAACGTAGCCTACGGTACAGCCCGTCAGGGCCTGAAGTCCTCGATGCTGGCTCGGGTCGGCAATGAGCACATGGGACGCTTTTTACGTGAGGAACTGGAGCGCCTTGGAGTCGATACCAGCCACCTGATTACCGATCCTCAACGGCTTACCGCTTTGGTGATTCTGGGGCTTAAGGACCAGGATACCTTTCCCCTGATCTTTTATCGGGAGAACTGTGCTGACATGGCGATTCGCGCCTCGGACATTGACGAGGATTACATTGCCTCCTCCCGCGGTCTGGCCATCACCGGTACCCACCTGTCTCACCCGGATACCCGGGAGGCTGTACTGACCGCCCTGGAATATGGCGGCAAGCACGGGCTTCGACGCATGCTGGATATCGACTACCGGCCGGTGCTCTGGGGTCTGACCGACCTCGGCGATGGCGAGACCCGATTTGTTGCCTCTGACGCCGTGACCCGGTCATTGCAGGAGGTGCTGCATTACTTCGAGCTGATTGTCGGTACCGAGGAGGAGTTCCATATTGCCGGTGGCAGCACCGACACGGTCGAGGCGCTGCGGGCAGTGCGCAAGGTCACCAAAGCCGCCCTGGTCTGCAAGCGGGGTCCGCTCGGCTGTTCAGTGTTCGAGGGTGAAATTCCCGATACTCTCGACGAGGGCATCACTGTCTACGGCGTGCGCGTCGATGTACTCAACGTGCTCGGTGCCGGCGACGCCTTTATGTCCGGCCTGTTGCGGGGCTATATGAACGACGAGGGTTGGGAAAAGGCCTGTGCCTACGCCAACGCCTGTGGCGCCCTGGTGGTTTCCCGACACGGCTGCGCCCCGGCCATGCCCAGCAAGGAAGAACTGGACGACTATCTGTCGCGGGCAGAATCCGTGCCGCGTCCGGACCTGGACGAGCGTCTCAACCACCTGCACCGGGTGACTACCCGCGATCGATCCTGGGGCGAACTCAATATTATTGCCTACGACCACCGCATCCAGTTAGTGGAACTGGCCCAGGAGACCGGCGCCGATCAGGCCATCATCCCCAGGATCAAGAAATTGTTGTTGAAGGCCACCGAAGAGGTCGCCGAGGAACAAAACCTCAAAGGCAAGGTTGGCGTCTTCGTCGATGGTACTTACGGCCAGGACGTGCTGAACGCCGTTACCGGGCGCGGCTGGTGGGTGGCTCGCCCCATTGAAATGCCGGGATCCCGTCCCCTGCGTCTTGAGCACGGCAATATCGGCAGTCAGCTGATTGACTGGCCGCTGGAACAGATCGTCAAGTGCCTGGTGTTCTATCACCCGGACGACAGCGAAGCGATGCGTCTCGATCAGGAAGCAACCGTCAGGGAGGTCTACCAGGCCTGCTGCAAGAGCGGTCACGAACTGCTGCTGGAGGTGATAATCCCTGCCGACATGGACCGTGCCGACGAGAATTACCTGCGCATACTCAAGCGGTTCTACAACCTGGGCATCAAGCCCGACTGGTGGAAATTGCCACCGCTCAAGCCCGCAGGCTGGGATGCGGTCACCGATCTGGTCAATGAGCGTGACCCCCATTGCCACGGGGTGCTTATCCTCGGTCTGGACGCACCTATGGAGGTGTTGCAGGCGGGCTTCAATCAGGCTGCCGGCAAGGACATGGTCAAGGGATTTGCCGTTGGTCGAACCAACTGGGTCGAGCCGAGCCGACAGCTCATGCTGGGCAAGATCGACGAGCAGGAATTTATCAATCAAGTCAAGGCAAATTACACCAAGCTGATTACCATGTGGAATCAGCGCGGTTAGACCGAATACAGAAGGAAACCAACTATGTCTGACACCATTCGCCTGACCATGGCCCAGGCCGTGATCAAATTCATGACCGCGCAAAAAGTGGAAATTGACGGCCAGGTGTCGTCAATCTTTGACGGGGTATTCGCTATCTTCGGTCACGGTAACGTGGCCGGAATCGGCGAAGCGCTTTACCACGTTCAGGATCAACTGCCGACCTGGCGGGCTCACAACGAGCAGGGCATGGCCCACGCAGCCATTGCCTATACCAAAACCCTGAACCGCCAGAAAATCATCGCCTGCACGGCGTCTGCCGGTCCCGGCTCGGTAAATATGGTGACCGCATCGGCTGTCGCCCATGTTAACCGCCTGCCGATCCTTTTCCTTGTGGGCGATACATTCGCCACGCGTATGCCCGATCCGGTATTGCAGCAGGTGGAAAACTTTTACGACCATACCCTGACTTCCAATGATTGTTTCAAGCCGGTCAGCCGTTTCTTTGACCGCATTACCCGGCCGGAGCAGTTGTTGACCTCTCTGCCCCAGGTGATGCGCGTGCTCACCGATCCGGTGGAGTGCGGACCGGTAACCCTGGGATTGCCCCAGGATATCCAGACCGTGGCCTGGGACTACCCGGTGCATTTCTTTGACGAGAAAGTCCATCGCCTGCGTCGCCAGGGCCCTGATAGCGTCGAACTGGAACGGGCCATTGCCCTGATCCGCCAGGCCAAAAAGCCCCTGGTCATCGCCGGCGGCGGTGTCCATTACTCTGGCGCCCTCAAGGAACTGGACGCACTGGTCAGCAGCTTCAACCTGCCTGTGGGGGAAACCCAGGCCGGTAAGGGCGCATTGCCCTGGGACCACAAAAATAACATGGGCACCATGGGGGTTACCGGAGCTGCGTCCACCAATGCCCTGGCAGCGGAGGCTGATCTGATTATCGCCGTCGGTACCCGGCTGGGGGATTTCGCCTCCGGATCACGGACGATGATCAATCCCAAAGCACGACTCTTGGGTATCAATGTCGGCTCCTTTGACGCCATCAAACACAAGGGACAACCTCTGGTGGGCGACGCCAAATTGACTCTGCCACTGGTGCAGGAGGCTCTTGCCGGCTGGCAGCCCGATGCCAGCTGGGTTGGCAAGGCGGAGGAGTTACGTCGCCAGTGGAATGAGACGGTGACAGCGGCCATGACTGATCGCGGCACCAACCTGCCGTCCGATGCCGAGGTGGTGGGAGCTGTAAACCGGGCGGCGGGGGAGAAAGATATCGTTGTCTGTGCCGCCGGTGGCCTGCCCGGGGAACTGCAGAAACTGTGGCGCACCCGCAATGACCGGGGCTACCACATGGAGTACGGCTATTCCTGCATGGGTTACGAAATTGCCGGCGGCCTCGGCGTCAAGATGGCCAAGCCGGACGCAGAGGTTTTCGTCATGGTCGGGGACGGCTCGTACCTGATGCTCAACTCGGAATTGGCGACGTCGGTAATGCTGGGATACAAGATCATACTCGTAGTGCTGGATAACCGGGGCTACGGCTGTATTCACCGTCTGCAACAGTTTTGCGGTGGTCCCGGCTTCAACAACATGCTGGAGGATTGCCTGACAGTGCCCGGCGGTGCGCCGAAAACCGATTTTGCCGCACATGCCGCCTCTATGGGTGCCCGTTCCGAAAAGGTCGGCAATATCCGCGAACTGGAAGCAGCGTTGGAACGCGCCAAGGCATCCGATATTTCCTACGTGGTGACCCTGGATACCGATCACCTGCACACCACGGAGGGCGGTCACTGGTGGGATGTGGCGGTACCCGAAGTTTCCGAACGCGCTGAGGTGGTTGCAGCACGCAAGGTTTATGAAACAAACAAGGCGCGACAAAGGCAAAACCTGTAATCGCCCCCGACGTTGGAGGACAAAACGTGAGTGTCGAACTGGGTATTAACCCCTTGACCTGGACTAACGACGACCTCGCCTCACTGGGAGAGGAAACGCCTCTGGAAACCTGCCTGGCAGAGGGCAGGCAAGCCGGCTTTGCCGGTTTCGAACTGGGTCACAAGTTTCCCCGGGATCCGGAAGTCCTGAAACCGATTCTGAATCGACATCAGTTGAAACTGGTATCGGGCTGGCATTCGCTGTTTCTGCTGGACAGGTCCGTGGAAGAGGAAATCGAAAATGTGCAGGAGCATCTGAACCTGCTCAAGGCCATGGGCTGCAAGGTGATGGTCACCTGCGAACTGACCCACCACGTGCACGGCAATCAGAGTGTACCGGTGGCCCACCGGACGCCCTTTCCGCCGGCCCGGTGGGGCGAGTTCGCCGAAAAGCTCAACGCCTTTGCCGATTACACCCTGTCCCAGGGCGTGCGAGTTGCCTACCACCATCACATGGGCACCCTGATCCAGAACGAGCGGGAACTGGACGAGTTGATGAACCGCACGGATTCCCAGGTCGGCCTGTTGCTGGATACCGGCCACCTGACTTTTGCCGGCGCCGACCCGGTGGCGGTGGCCAGGCGCTGGTCCGATCGAATCTGTCATGTGCACTGCAAGGATATACGTGCCGATGTTCTCAGGGATGCCCGAAACAGCAAACTGAGCTTCCTGGATGCGGTACTCAACGGTGCCTTCACCGTGCCCGGGGACGGATGCGTCGATTACCCCGGCGTTTTCAAGGTGTTGAAGGCGGCTGATTACAGTGGCTGGCTGGTGGTCGAAGCGGAGCAGGATCCTGTGGTCGCCAATCCGCTGGCCTACGCGACGCTGGGATACAGGAACCTGCAGAATTTCGCCCGGGAAGCACAACTCATTTAGTACATAAAAATTCTCAACGAGGAGAAACCAAGTGGAAAAAATTCAGAACTTTATCAACGGAAAACTGGTCGACAGCAAAAGTGAACGTTCCTCTCCGGTTTACAACCCTGCCACCGGCGAGGTGATCGCGCAGGTGCCGTTGGCCACCGATGCCGAAATGGAGCAGGTGATCAGCGTTGCCAGAGAGGCCTTCCCCAAGTGGGCGCGCCAGAGCCCGCTGCGCCGCGCCCGGATCATGAACAAGTTTCGAGACCTGCTGGAAGCCAATGCCAGCGAGCTGGCCACGATTATCAGCAGGGAACATGGCAAGGTGCATTCCGATGCCCTGGGTGAGGTTACCCGTGGACTGGAAGTGGTCGAGTTCGCCTGTGGCGGCCCACACCTGTTGAAAGGCGAAATATCGGAAAATATTGGCACCAATATCGACAGCCACTCCCTGCGTCAGCCCCTGGGGGTGGTGGCCGGAATCACGCCGTTCAACTTCCCGGCCATGGTGCCCATGTGGATGTTTCCGGTGGCCCTGGCCTGTGGCAACACCTTTATCCTCAAGCCCTCCGAGCGCGACCCTTCCGCACCCCTGTTTTACGCAGAACTGATGAATCAGGCCGGGTTCCCGCCGGGGGTCTTTAACATCATCAATGGCGACAAGAGTGCTGTCGATGCCCTGTTGTCCCACCAGGACGTCAAGGCGGTGAGCTTTGTTGGTTCGACGCCCATCGCCCGCTATATCTATGAGACCGGCGCCCACCACGGCAAACGGGTACAGGCCCTGGGCGGCGCCAAGAACCATATGGTGGTGATGCCCGATGCCGATCTGGACAAGACCGTCAGCGCCCTGATGGGAGCCGCTTACGGTTCAGCCGGCGAGCGCTGCATGGCTATCTCGGTGGTTGTTCCCGTCGGTGACGAAATTGCCGACAAGTTGCGCGATCGCCTGGTTGACGCCCTTGCCAAGATGAAAATCGGGCACGGTGCCGATCCGGAGGCCGAAATGGGTCCTCTGGTGACCAAGGCAGCCCAGGAAAGGGTCCTCGGTTTTGTCGACGCCGGGGTTGCCGAAGGCGCGGAACTGGTGGTGGACGGACGTACCTTCAAGATGGAAGAAAAGGGTTTCGAGAACGGCTACTACGTCGGCGGCACCCTGTTTGACCACGTCACCAGGGACATGTCTGTCTATAAGGAAGAAATCTTCGGGCCGGTGTTGGCCATGGTCCGTGCCAAGGACTACGCCGAGGCGGTGAAGATGATCAATGAACATGAGTTCGGCAATGGCACCGCCATCTTTACCCGGGATGGCGATTCCGCCCGGACCTTCGCCCACGAAATCCAGGTTGGCATGGTCGGCATCAATGTGCCGATCCCGGTACCCATGGCGTTTCACAGCTTCGGCGGCTGGAAGGCCTCCCTGTTCGGCGATCACCACATGCATGGTCCCGAGGGTGTGCGTTTCTACACCAAGCTGAAAACCATCACTACCCGCTGGCCCACCGGTATCAAGGCAGGCAACGACTTCGTGATGCCGACCATGGGCTAGAGCGCCTAAATGAAGTAGTTGCAAGACGGTGGTCCCAAGGCGGATTCACATTTTTATTAACAACAAACGGGCGGGACCCCAGGGGGTCTCACCCGGGCAATCACTTCCCACGAGGTAGAACAAATGCCTGTTCAAGCGAGTAACTTTGCTCTGAATCACATGGCCTGTCCGCGTTTGAGCCCCATTGACCTGGTGGATGCCGCCCGGGAACTGGGTATGGGCGCCATTGAGTTGCGTAATGATGTCAAGGAAAACAGCATAGCCGACCTGGATACCGCCAAAGCTGTGGCCAAAAAGGCCGCCGCTGCCGGCATCGAGGTGCTGAGTATCAACGCACTCTACCCCTTTAACATCTGGAATGATGAGCGCGCCGCCCAGGCAGAAAAACTGGCAGCCCTGTGCAGCGCATCCAGCGCCACTGGTCTGGTGTGCTGCCCGCTGGTGTCCGCTGAATACAATGCCCCGGCCCGGGAGCGAGCCGAGGGGCTGAAAGCGGCACTGACCGGTCTGAAGCCGATTCTGGAAAAATACAAACTCAAGGGTTTTGTCGAGGTGCTGGGTTTTCCCATATCGTCGCTGCGTCTGAAGCAGGATGCGGTCGATGCCATCCGTGCTATCGGCGCCGAGAACATCTATGGCCTGGTACACGATACCTTTCATCATCGGGGTGCAGCCGAACAGGTGATGTATCCGCAAATGACCGGACTGGTACATGTCTCCGGCGTGGTCGATCCGGCTATCAGCTTTGACGATATGCTCGATGCCCACCGGGTTTTTGTCGATGCCAATGACCGCCTCGACAGTGTCGACCAGGTGCGGGAACTGCTGGCTACCGGCTATAAGGGTTATATCTCCTTTGAACCTTTTGCCGATGAACTCTGGCACCTGGAAGACCCCGTTGGCGCCGTCAGGGAAAGCCTGGAATTTATGCTCCGGGAACTTGCCGATTAATCACAATAATTTTTGATAAACGATCCGCCGGCCGGCGGTTTGGGAAGGAGTAAATCAACATGAAAATAGCAATAGACCCCTATATGCATCGACACGTGCCGTTGGAAGATTTGCCGGGCGTTGTCGCTAACATGGGCTTTGAATACATCGAACTGGCACCCCGGTCCGATTTCCTGGAATGGTTTGTCCACCCCCGGGTCTACCCCGAGCGTCTGCAGTCTTTCAAGAAGGCGCTGAAGGACAACGGCGTCAAATTGTCGTCGCTGTTGCCCATGTACCGCTGGGCCAGCCCCCACGAGGAGGAGCGCCAGGCCGCCGTAAAGTACTGGAAGAAAGCCATCGAAATCGCTATCGAACTGGAAGTCGATACCATGAATTCCGAGTTCGGCCGCGGTCCGCACCCGGAGCGGGGCAGCTGTTTCAACTGCTGCGCCGGTGGCATGACGACCGAGGCCTGCGAGGCGTCCTGGTGGAAATCCATGGAAGAACTGGTGCCCATTTTCGAGCGAGAGGGGATCCAGCTCAATATCGAGCCCCACCCGGAAGATTTTGTTGAAACCCTGCATCCCGGCGTCGACATCATCCGCACCATTAATTCGCCCAATGTCAGGTTTCTCTACTGCGCACCTCATACCTATTACTTCGGCGATGACATGGAGCAGATGATTCGCGACTGTGCACCGGTGCTGGCCCATGTGCATATAGCCGATACCTTTAATCACAAGGGCTCCTCCGGGTTGCGTTATATCCTCAACCCGCCCGGCACCACCGCACGAATCCACCAGCACCTGGATATTGGCCAGGGCGAGATCGACTGGGACGTTTTCTTTAAAACCCTGGCCGATGTCGGCTTCGATGGCATCATGACAGCCTGTGTTTTTGCCTGGGAAGAGCGTGCCGACGAATCGGGTCGTTTTATGCGGCAGGAAATTCAGCGCTATGTTGACAAGTACTTCAAGTAACCGGAATTCCCAGTCATAACTCGATTGGCCAGTCCGAACACGATGGTCCGCGCCGGCTGACCGGGGCGGTACAAGCAAACGATCGCCCAACAGGCGTAACTAATTTGACGAGGAAAAAATGACTATTGGTTTTGGCGTAATCGGGGCTGGCATGATCGGTACAGAACATGCCAGGCGTGTGAACAATGTGCTCACCGGTGGCGAAGTTGTCGCAGTCAACGACGTCAATGCGGAAGGGGCGAAACGACTTGCCGATAGTCTCGGAGGCAACGTCAAGGTTTTTGACAGCGGTCACGACCTGATCAATGCGGATAATGTCGACGCGGTGATGGTGACTTCCTGGGGACCTACCCATGAAGAGTTCGTGCTGTCGGCGATCAAGGCTGGCAAGTATGTATTCTGTGAAAAACCGCTGGCCACCACGGCGGCGGGTTGTCAGCGCATTGTCGATGCCGAAGTTGCGGCCGGCAAACGACTGGTTATGGTCGGTTTTATGCGCCGCTTTGATAGCGGTTACCGGCTGTTAAAGCAGGCCATTCAGGACGGGGAAGTAGGAGAGCCCCTGATGCTGCACTGCGCCCATCGCAATCCGGAAGTGGGTGAAACCTATGTTACCCCCATGGCAATCCAGGACACCCTCGTGCACGAACTGGATGTGCTGCGCTGGTTGCTGGATGACGATTACAAGACGGTACAGGTGGTCTTTCCCCGCACTACCAGACACAGCCACAGTAAACTCAGGGATCCCCAGGTTGTGCTGATGGAAACGGTCAAGGGCATTCGTATCGACGTGGAAATTTTCGTCAACTGCAAGTACGGCTACGATATCCAGTGTTCTGTGGTCGGCGAGGATGGTATTGCCAACCTGCCTGAGCCACAAAGCCTGCTTGTGCGCAAGGACGCCAAGCTCTACACCACCGTGCTGACCGACTGGAAAAAGCGCTTTGTTGATTCCTACGATGTCGAACTTCAGGACTTCATCGATGGTATTGGCAGCGGCGATCTGCCGGGCCCCACCGCCTGGGATGGATTCTGTGCGGCCGTCGCCAGCGATGCCTGTGTCAAGGCTCAGGAAACCGGTAACATTGAACCGGTGACCATGCCGGCCCGTCCGGCATTTTACGACTGACTTTCAGGGGTGCGGGCCAGACCCGCACCCTTCTTGTCGTAAGCTGCAATTTTTTCCAGTCAAATCCTGACACAAATCTGACTGAAAGTGCTGGCCTCATGCTTTTTCTCGCCATGGCCACCTTGTCCGGTGCCCGGACGTCGGAGTTCCGAATTCAGGTCGCATGCGAATCCGGGTTCCAGGTGACGGCAGCCTTCCCCGGGAGAAGGTGATATGGCCCCGGAACCATTCTTCCCCGGATTGATGACTGGTTTTACATGTTGCTAACTAAAGACAAAAAAGCCGAAATCATCCTGGTCATAGTCTCCCTGCTCGCCGCTGCTGGCTGGCTGTTTTCCAGGGAGGCACTGTTCGCCATGACGCCGTTTTTCTTTATGGGCAGTCGTTTCCTGTTGGCGGCAGCGATCGTGGCAGCCATGGACCTCAAGGGTCTGACTGCCTTGACCGCTACCCACATACGCCGGGCCCTGGTGACAGGCACGGTCCTGGGTTTGCAGATTCTGCTCTGGGTGCTCGCGCTCTATCACGCCGAGAACATGGGTATTGGTGCTTTTTTGATGAGTCTCGGTTTTCTTTTCACCCCGGTACTGGGGGCATTGCTTTTCAAAGTCAGCACCCATGGCCACACCTGGGTCGCTATTGGTGTCGCCACCCTGGGACTTGGCTTCCTGTCCCTGAATCAGGGTTTTGACCTGGGCTATTCAGATACCCTGTTTTTGTTGGCTGCCCTGGTGTATGCCTTGTACCTCAATTTGAACAGTCGTTACGCTGCCATGATTCCCGCCATTCCCTTAACCGGCCTTCAACTCGCAGCGGCAGGGGTGGTCACACTGACGGCTTCACTATTGACGGAGCCCGCTCCCACCATGGGTGTGGTCTCCGTCCTGGGCTGGTTCGCCGCCAGTGTCCTTATTGCCACCAGTTTGCGTTTTTTTCTTCTGGTGGTGGCGCAGGCCACGGCGCCAGTGGCTCACGGGGCGGTCATCATGACTCTGGAGCCGGTCTGGACGGCGTTGCTGGGCATTATCTGGTTTGGAGAGCGGATGAACTGGATGCAATTCCTGGGCTGTGTGCTTATTTTTGGCGCCCTGGTGGTCAATGCCGTGGGCAATTCCCTGCGTCTGCGCCGTCAACTGGTAATACTGGCCCAGGGATAAATCCGGCCAGCGTTTACCCGTCGCCCATGTCGAGATTCAGGCATGGCTTCTTCAACAACGGACTTGGCCGCAATGCCGCCAGTTCTGAATTGATGGTGCCTTTTGCAAAGTGCTTTTTGAAATCCCTGGCTGAAGGTTTAATCGCCACTCGGGCCCGCGCCTCCAGCTATAAAAAAAATTAAGCGCCTCGAGGGAGGCGCCTAAAGGGATACGCTGAGGCTGTGCCGGAAAGAAAGAATCAATCTTTCTTTGCGGGGTAAGCCGGGCTGTTTACCCAGTTGTGGGCTTCTTCCCAGGTGAAACACCAGCGACGCAGGGGTCCGGCCATGACGTTGAGGTAGTAGCTGTTGTAGCCGGCTACGGTAGCCACCGGGTGATAGCCTTTGGGTACCATGACCACATCCTTGTCGTGAACTGCCATGGATTCGTCCAGTTCATGGTCTTCAGTGTAAACACGCTGGAAGACAAAGCCCTGGGGTGGATCTATGCGGTGGAAATAGGTCTCCTCCAGATAGGTTTCCTCAGGGGCCATGTCGCGGTCATGCTTGTGGGAGGGATAGGAACTGGTGTTGCCCTCTTTCGTGTACACCTCGACCACCAGCAGGCTGTCGGCCGGCTTGTCCTCGGGCAAAATGTTGTGGACAAAGCGCTGGTTGAAACCCTTGCCCCGGGCTTCTGCGTCGATGTCGTCGGGGCCAATCAGGCGGGCCTTGAAATTGCCCTTGCCCGGCGCCTTGCATACCGCCAGTTCCAGGTCAGTTGTTGCCGTTACTTCGAAAAAATCATCGTTGGGCACGTAAACCGCGTAGGGTTTCTTTTGCTCAAAGGGCGACATGCGATCGCCTATATTTTCAAGATTCAGGTCCCGGGTTTTGACCGAGGCTTTGCCGCCAACCAGAACCAGGCAAACTTCCTGGTCGCCCGTTTCCTGCTTCAGCTTTTGTCCCTGCTTGAGATCAAAAACCTGAAAGCCGACATAACTCCAGCCAGCCGATTCGGGGCTAATAGCCTGGACCAGGCCGGCTTCATTGGGGGTATGATATTTTGAAAGCAATTGGGACATACCGGAGTTCCTCCTGTTTGGTATATGAAATTTGATTGACATTAATCAACACGGATATATATCATACGCGAAAATATATTTCCATCGTATCAATTAATAAAATATAT
>QJWQ01000032.1 GCA_003235325.1 Gammaproteobacteria bacterium
CTATAAATCAGTATCGAGTCAATTTGCCAGTCGTCGACAATCGATCCAGTCTGCATCGCCCCGGTCATGTAATGCCTGGATAATGAGACGGGCGCCTGTCGATATTCCATGTTGCATGAAGTTACGATCGCCGTGACAATCGGGGCATAAACACCGCGAGTATTACCGTGCCGTCATTCGCAGCAGCTCCCACCATATCCCGGCCAGCCGGGCACCACTCTTCTTTCCCGTGCCTGAGTTCCCGTGCCCGATTCCGCTAAAACACAAGCAGCATTTGATCTGCAACAGGCTCATGGCCTCTGGTTGAGCCGGAACACCCTGGCCTGGGCTATGCCACCGGATACCAGGGTCAGACTGCACTACAGCGCCGATGCCAACCTCGCCGTCACCGAACAGGGTGTCGAGGGTGGCGCCAGTCTGGTCCTGCAAGCCAGTGGCGCTGTCGACGGCGAGCTGGCGCGAAAGTTCCGGCATTTGTCCGGCATGCCAACCTTCAGGATTACCGGCGCCGACCTGGGCAAGGTGCCGGACATTCTCAGGCAACAGTTCGTTCTGTCAGCAAGGGATACGAGGGGTACCCTGATCGCCGCCACCGGCATCCAGCCGGCGGGGGTACTGGATGACATTTACTATTTCGACGGAAGTCTGGGTCCTGACTTCCATGAAGATTCTGGCGTGTTACTGCCCAGGCTGCGGCTCTGGGCGCCTACCGCCCGCCTGGTCCGGTTACACCTGTTTGACCATGCCAATACTCCGGTGCCGGCCAGGGTGCTGGAGATGACCAGGGACGCGGACAGGGGTACCTGGGAGATCGAAGGTGACCCGCACTGGAACCGAAAATATTATCTCTATGAGGTGACGGTCTATTGCCGATGCAGTGGCAGGGTGGAGTGTGGCCTGGTCACCGATCCCTGGTCCACCAGCCTGTCCAGCGACAGCCAGCGCAGCCAGATCGTCCACCTGGAAGACACGGACCTGATGCCGGACGGCTGGCAGACCCTGCTCAAGCCACCGTTGAAGTCGCCCCTGGATATGGCGATCTACGAATTGCACCTGCGGGATTTCAGTATCCATGACGACAGCGTGCCGGAACCGATGCGGGGCAAATTCGGTGCATTCACCCAGTCGGCAAGCCGTGGTATGCACCATCTGCAGCAACTGGCGGCGGCTGGTCTGACCCATGTCCACCTGCTGCCGGTGTTTGACCTGTCCAGCATTCCGGAGGACCCGGAAAAGCAGATGGCCGTGCAGGAGGATTTGAGCCAGTATCCCCCGGATTCACCGGTCCAGCAGGAGCGGTTCGAGGTGGTGCGCCGCCGGGATGCCTTTAACTGGGGTTACGATCCCTTTCACTACAATGTGCCCGAAGGCAGCTATGCCAGTCATGCCGACGGCGTCTCCCGCATACTCGAATTTCGCCAGATGGTCGCGGCACTTAATCGCGCCGGGCTGAGACTGGTGATGGATGTGGTCTACAACCATACCAGCGACTCCCTGCTGGGCAGCTACTCGGTGCTGGACCGGATCGTGCCCGACTACTATCACCGACTGGACAGCACCGGGGCCATTGAAACCAGTACCTGCTGCGCCAATACCGCCACTGAACATCGAATGATGGAAAAGTTGATGCTGGATTCGCTTCGGCTCTGGGCCACCGCTTACCGTGTGGACGGTTTCCGCTTTGACCTCATGGGCCACCACAGCCGCGACAACCTGCTGCGCGCCAGGGATATGCTGCATGCGCTGACCCTGGAGCAGGACGGTGTTGACGGCCGCAGTATTTACCTCTACGGCGAGGGCTGGAATTTCGGCGAAGTGGCGAATGACGCCCGCTTTGACCAGGCGAGTCAGGCCAATATGGGCAAGGGTACCGGCATTGGCACCTTTAACGACCGCCTTCGGGACGCAGTGCGGGGCGGCAGCCCCTTTGACACAGGCACGGCACTGGTCAGGCACCAGGGATTTATCAATGGCCTTTATACCGACCCCAATTCAGAAAATTCCGGCAGCGCCGGGGAACTGGCGGCATTGCTCGACAGTGCCGACAGGATCAGGATGGGCCTGGCCGCCAGCCTCTCCGGCTATGAATTTCACGATGGCCACGGCAATCTGGTGCGCAGTGCACAGTTGGGAGGTTATACCAGCCAGCCCCAGGAGGTGATCAACTATGTTGAAGCCCACGACAACGAAACGCTGTTTGATATCAACCAGTTGAAACTGCCATTGGGCGCCAGTCCCGGTGATCGGTTGCGGGTCCAGAACCTGGGTACCAGCATCGTCGCCCTGGCCCAGGGTATTCCCTTCTTTCATGCCGGCCAGGACATGCTGCGCTCCAAGTCCGGCGACAAGAACAGCTATGATTCCGGCGACTGGTTCAACCTGCTGGATTTCAGCTACCAGGACAACGGCTGGGGCAGGGGGCTGCCACTGGAGACCGAGAACCGGGTTAACTGGCCCGTGATCGCCCCGCGCCTGGCCAATCCCGGGCTGGCAGTCGGGCCCGCGGAAATTCTGGCGGCGACTGCCCACTTTCGCGAGTTATTGCGCATCCGTCGGGATTCTGACCTGTTTCGATTGCGTACGGCGGATGAAATCCGACGGCAGGTCACTTTTCACAACACCGGTCCCCACCAGGTGCCGGGCCTGATTGTCATGGGCCTTCGAGACTCTTTTTCGATTCAACTGGTGGTGCTGTTCAATGCCAGCCGCGATGAACAACGTTTCACCGTTGCCGAACTGGTCAATCGGCAATTTGGCCTGCACCCGGTGCAGCGGCTGTCTGTCGATCCGGTGGTCAGGCGGTCGAGCTACAGCCCGGCTGACGGCTGTTTCTGTGTGCCGGCCAGAACAACGGCGGTTTTCAGTGCAGTTTGACCAGGGGCTAACCGGCATCGCTGTGGCAGCTGTTTCGCAGCCACCCTGTTTTAATCCGTGTACGGCTCCTTTAGACTCTGGGGCCACAGCTTTCCTGGTTGCCATCCGGAAAATTATTCGCCAATGACAGTTCCCGCACTCGCCATCAACCAGCTTTACAAGACCTACGATAACGGCTTCCAGGCCCTGAAGGGCATCGATCTCGAAGTCAGGCCCGGGGATTTCTTCGCCCTGCTGGGCCCCAATGGCGCCGGCAAATCCACCACCATTGGCATTATCTGTTCGCTGGTGCGCAAGTCCTCGGGTACGGTGGAAATTTTCGGCAGAAATATCGACAGCCATTTTTCCGAGGCCAAGCAGTACCTGGGCATCGTTCCCCAGGAGTTCAATTTCAACATGTTTGAAAAGTCTTTCGACATCCTGGTCACCCAGGCGGGTTATTACGGCCTGCCTGCCAGGCTGGCCCGGGAGCGGGCTGAAAAATACATGCGCCAACTGGGACTCTGGGAGAAACACAATCTGCCTTCGCGCACGCTTTCCGGTGGCATGAAACGACGGCTGATGATTGCCCGGGCCCTGATCCATGAACCCAAATTGCTGATCCTCGATGAGCCCACGGCTGGTGTCGACATTGAACTGCGCCGCAGCATGTGGCAATTCCTGCGGCAGATCAACCAGCAGGGCACCACCATTATTCTAACCACCCATTACCTGGAGGAGGCCGAAAGCCTGTGCCGTAATGTCGCCATCATTGACCGGGGCGAAATTATCACCAATACCAGTATTCGCAGCCTGTTGCAGAAACTGAACAAGGAGGTATTTATCTTTGACACCCGGGATAGTCTCGCGGAATTTCCCGTTATCGACGGCTTTCCCGGCAAGCGGGTGGACGACCACAGTTTTGAAGTGGAAGTGGAAAAGGCCCAGTCCCTGAACGGCCTGTTTGAAGGTCTCAGCAAAAGAGGCATCGATATCATCAGCATGCGCAACAAGGCCAACCGCCTGGAGGAACTGTTTGTTTCCCTGGTGCAACCCAATATCGACTTGCTGACGAAGGAGAAAAAGAAGTGACGGCGGCAGAAAAGTGGGTGGCCTTTGTCACCATTCTGGTGAAGGAAGTGCGGCGGTTTACCCGTATCTGGCAACAGACGCTATTGCCGCCGGCCATCACCATCACCCTCTATTTTGTTATTTTCGGCACCCTGATCGGTCCCCGAATCGGCGAGATGTCGGGTTTTAACTACATCGAATTCGTCGCTCCTGGGCTGATCATGATGGCAGTAATTACCAACTCCTACAGCAATGTGGTCTCGTCATTTTTTGGCGCCAAGTTTTCCCACAGTGTCGAGGAGTTGCTGGTGTCGCCGGTGCCCAACTACATTATTCTGACCGGCTTTATGATGGGCGGGGTCGCCAGGGGATTGTCGGTGGGCCTGGTGGTGACGCTGTTGTCGCTGTTTTTCACCCGGCTCCATGTGCAGCACCTGTGGGTAACCTGCTCGGTGGTTTTCCTCACTGCCGTGATGTTTTCCCTGGCCGGTTTTATCAACGCTGTCTTTGCCAGGACCTTTGACGACATCTCGATTGTTCCCACCTTTGTGCTGACACCCCTGACCTACCTGGGGGGCATTTTTTACTCCATCAACATGCTGCCGGATTTCTGGCAGGGGGTGTCCCAGGTCAATCCCATTCTCTATATGATCAATGCCTTTCGCTTTGGCGTCCTGGGCGTGTCCGACATCGATGTGCGCTGGGCCTTTGTCATCGTTATCGGTTTTATCGCCCTGTTGTACGGTTTTTCCATGCACCTGCTGGTGAAAGGCAGGGGCCTGCGCAACTGATGACCAGAGGCAGTGCTGAGGTCCTGGGTGTCACCACCGAATACCCGGACCGCTACTCCCCGACGTTGCTGGTTTCCATACCCCGGGCCGCCAGCCGGGAAGCTCTTGGCCTGAATTCCCTGTCGCTGCCCTTTGAGGGCGTTGATCGCTGGACTGCCTACGAGATTTCCTGGCTGGATGACCGGGGCAAGCCGATGGTCGCCATCGGGGAATTCACCGTGCCCTGCACCTCGTTATCCATTATCGAATCCAAATCCCTGAAGCTGTATCTCAATTCCCTGAATCAAGCCTCTTTCGACTCGGCGGCGCAGTTGCAGCAAACCCTGGAAAAGGATCTCGGCAACGGTTTTGGCGCCGGGGTAGCCGTCGAATTGTTCAGCCTGGACCAGTACCGTGCACGGCCCCTGGCCAGCTATTCGGGATTTTGTCTCGACAGCCTTGACGTCGAGTGCCGCCAATACACCCCGGCGATGTCCCTGCTGCAATCTGATCCCGGAACCCTCGCTGAAGAGACCCTTTACAGCCATCTGCTCAAGACCAACTGCCCGGTGACCGGTCAGCCGGACTGGGCCAGCATCGTCGTCAACTACAGCGGTGCAAAAATCGACCGGGAAGGGCTGTTGCGCTACCTGGTTTCTTTCCGGCAGCACCAGGATTTCCACGAGCATTGCCTGGAGCGGATCTTTATGGATATTCACCGGCAGTGCCGGCCGCAGTCCCTGGAGGTGTTTGCCCGCTATACTCGCCGGGGCGGTCTGGACATCAACCCCTGTCGAAGTACCGGCCGGGTTTCAGCCGAAAGCAGTATGCGAACAGTTCGGCAATAACCGGCCGTTGACTGGAATTTACGTTGATGCTGTCCGCCAAGCCGGCGGCTATTTGAGCAGGTTTTTTCGCTTCAGGTGGGTATAGGCGTTGGCGAGGGATTCGACGATTTTCTTCTGGTCGTAGTTGCGGATCTTTTCCATGTCCAGATACATGGAAAAGCCTTCGGTATTGAGTTCAAAATAGTTGTTGTTCTTACCCAGGTTTTTGCGCAGATCCACCACCGAATAAACCTGAACCGGGGTGTGGAATCCCTTGACCGTCACCGTGCCCTTGTCATTGCATTTCACCGTGTCCTTGACCAGCGAGTAGGTGGTGTGGGAAATCAGAATTTCACCCGGTTCTGCACTAGATTCCAGGCGACTGGCCAGATTCACCTCGGTGCCCAGCAGTGTGTAGTCGAGACGGTCCTCGGTGCCGAAATTGCCGACAGTGCAGAATCCGGTGTTGATGCCCATCCGTACCTGCAGCGGGTTGACGATACCCTGATTTTTCCAGCGCAGCAGCAGTTCCTTCATCCGTTTCTGCATGGCGATTGCCATGGACACACAGGCCAGACTGTCCTCGTGGGCGCCTCGACTGACAGGGTCGCCAAAAAATACCATGATGGCGTCGCCAATAAACTTGTCGATGGTGCCGCCAAATTTCAGGGCAATATCCGACATCTCGGTAAGGTAACTGTTCAGCAATTCCGTGAGGGTGTCGGCTTCGGTCTCCTCGGCCAGCTCGCTGAAGCCGACGATATCGGAAAAGAAAACGGTCACCTTCTTGCGCTGGGTGCCGAGCTTGACGGTCTTGCCTGACAGAATGGCCTTGCGCAGGGCTGGAGACAGGTATTTTGATAGTTTGTAATTGCTGAGTTTCAGTTCAACTTTCTGGTTTTCAAGTTCCGAGATAGCGGCCAACATGCGTGCCTGGTCAATCCTCGCCAGCCCGGCGCGGGCGGCGGCATAGGTCCCCAGGGTCAGGGCTGCGGCCAGATCGGTAGTCCAGGCTGTGGTCAGCATCAGGTCCGGCTGTTGAAAAAGAGTGACGGAAACAATACCCAGCAGCAGTGCCAGGTTATCGGCCAAAAAGAGTTTCAGACTGCCGCCGGCAAGGGCCTGAACCTGGATAACAAGAATAAAACAAAGGCGGGTTGTCGGACTGAAATCCAGCAGACAGATGAAAACACCCATCAGCAGGGCATCAACATGGCCCAGGAAATGGCAACCCGTGTCCATTTTTTCCAGTTTTTTAAAACTGAAAAGAATCCAGATGCTGGCGACGAGATAAATCAGCGCAACCAGCGAAATGGTGAACACCAGTGGGTTCTGGATGTTGGCGCCGAAGTGAACGGCGACCGTGCCAATAACGCCGACACTCAGGATTGCACGAAACAGTATCGGCTGTTGCATTCCTGATTCACGTAACTCATCACTGTTGTCGAGAATATTCATGGCGGCAAGGGTAATATCTTTCCGGAAATATTTCAGCCACTCATTTTCGAAGTGCAGTATAAATTTCGATATACTTCCGGCCCCTAACGGCCATCCTTGCGCCGGCAATTCCACGAATTCAGAACGAGGCGAAAATGGCAGATAAAACAGCCCTGGAAGTTCTTCATAACCGTGTCTCCTGCGGTATTTTGACGGCACCGGCACCGTCGGGACGGGTTCTGGAAAATATCATGCGTTCGGCGCTGCGAGCCGCTGACCATCGTTTGCACCGCCCGTGGCGTTTTCTGGTAATTCAGGGAAATGGACTTCAGCGTCTTGGCGAGATTATGGTTCAGTCACTTGTCGACGACGGCGAGAACCTGGACCAGGCGACCCGCGACATGATGATTGCCAAGGCCCAGCGGGCACCGATGATCATCGTTGCCATTGCAAACTGTACCGAGGACCCGAAAGTCCCGGAAGTCGAGCAGATCATTTCTGCCGGCTGCACGGTACAGAATATGCTTAATGCCGCTTTTGCCCAGGATGTCGGCGCCATGTGGCGCACCGGAGCAATGGCCTATCATAACGGGGTCAGGAAAGCGCTGGGCCTGGCGAGCCATGAGCATATTGTCGGATTTCTTTACCTGGGTGCGATCAAGACCGCCCTAAAGCCAGCGCCGGAACTGGACCCGGCGGATTTTTTCAGTTCCTGGCCACAAGATTGATTTTAAAAGCGGCGTTGTGTAGAGTTGCGCCCTCTCAAAATAGCCCGGGTTGCAGTGCAGCCTTTCGCCCGCGATCGGGGGATTGCGTAAAAGCCTCGAGTGCAAGCATGCCAGCCCCCGGGAGTAACCTGTCTCAGGGAATCGCAAGTACCGAATTTAGCCAGCCCAAAAGGCAGAACAGTTTAAGGTGAGGTGTCCGAGAGGCTGAAGGAGCACGCCTGGAAAGTGTGTATACGGAAACGTATCGAGGGTTCGAATCCCTCCCTCACCGCCAAATAACAAGGCCCCCTTTTGGGGGCTTTGTTATTTGTGATTGGGGGAGATCTGGATTTGAACCCCCCGGTTCGACAAAATCGACAGGATTGATTTTGGGCAACTCGCCGTGCGAGTTGGGGCTATTCGTCTACGGATAGCCCCGAGGCACAGGACGTGCCGAGTCAATCCCTCCCTCTCATCGGTTCGGTCGCAAGCGTCCAGCCTGAAATCGCAGATTTCAGCCGTTCGATCGGCAGCAAGCGATGCTTGCTATAAAACGCCGTTCTCACCCCTCACCGCCACATAACAAGGCCCTGGACTTCCCACGGTCTAGTGGACAACA
>QJWQ01000129.1 GCA_003235325.1 Gammaproteobacteria bacterium
ATTTCGATTTCTGCAATTTCATGAATCATGGAATATGCTCCGGTTGTTTTGAGGATTTCGCGCGCTCGTTTTTGCATTGGCGGTAACTTTGCACGGCCGAGGAAAAATGGTCAATGAAATCGCTATCCGTTGTTTGGAAGGTCATTATTCGTAATTGCGATGGAAAAAGACCCGACCTTTTGTGGATGAGATTTGGCGGCTGATTTAGCATTAGCGTCGTCTTGAAAATGCATCGGCAAAAAATCCGGTGATATCTCGAAACTAATTAACGGAGAAATGAAAATGAAAGTGGTTATTACCGGTGCCGGTGGTTTTGTCGGTCAGGCACTGACGCAACGTTTACTGGCGGACGATTCTCTCACCCTGACTCTGGTGGACAGTCAGTTGCCGGTCAATGCATATGCCGACAATGATCGAGTGCGTTGCATTCAGGGCCAGTTGCAGGATACAAGTGTGAGGCGACAGGCTTTGGAACTCGGAGTTGATAACCTGTTTCATCTGGCGGCCCTTCCGGGCGGCGCAGCTGAGGCCAACCCGGCGCTCTCCAAACAGGTGAATCTGGATGCAACCCTGGCACTGTTCGAGGAAGCGGCGGCTGCCGGCAATCGGCCGCGAGTGGTATTCACCAGTACCATTGCCGTACTTGGCGCTCCCCTGCCTGCGGTTGTGAATGACGAATGCCGCGTTCAGCCTGCCATGATTTACGGTACGCACAAGGCCATGGTCGAACTGGCGCTGGCGGATATGTCGCGCCGCGGTCTGGTGGACTCGGTGAGTGTTCGATTGCCGGGTATTCTGGCGCGCCCCGCGGCGGCCAGCGGTATGAAGTCGGCGTTTATGAGCAACGTATTTCACGCTTTGAAAGCGGGGCAACCATTTGTCAGTCCGGTATCTCCGGCGGCCACCCTGTGGCTGATGTCGGTGACTCAGTGCGCGGCCAATCTGGCCCATGCGGCGCGCCTGGACAGCCAGACCATGCCGGCCTCCCGAGTGGTGACTTTACCGGCACTGCGTTGCACCATGGGCGAGTTGTGCTCTGCCATTGCGACCGCGGTGGGGGCGCCGCAGGACCTGGTCAGTTTCGAGCCAGACGCTGAACTGGAAGAACATTTTGGCACCCATCCCCCGCTACAGACACCGGCCGCTGAACGCGCGGGATTTGCCCACGATGGCTCGCTGGAAAAGCTGGTTAGCGCGGCTCTGGCCGCATTGAATCGGTGACGGCTTCACCGCTGTCGCGCAGGCAAAGGAGGCAATGAGCATTTCCTCCTCATTCAAAGCCCCCTATTGCAGTGTAATTTTTACCGGGCCGATATCGCCATGAAATTCGAAGGGAATCGCGTAATCGTCGGTCAACGGCGAGACGAAATCCCGGCCAATACCCGCACCGTCATTGATAAAGTCGTTGGGCGCTGTACTCAACAGGTGCACACTGCCAGCGGCCTTTTGATCGATCGCCAGTTCCACTCTGGCGCTTGCACCCGGCTGTTCGGAATCAGGTATGAATTGCAGCTCCAGGTGGTGTTTGCCTCTGGAAAGCGATTTTTTGGTGGTCAGGCGCCACTGCTGTCCCGGCAGGTTGTTGGTCTTGTAGATAAAGGTGGGAATGCCATCAAACAGAAACAGCCCCCAGCCGTTTTCATAGCCGCCCTGGGTAATCAGGGTGCCAATGCTGCGTGATTGCGGTACCTTGAGGTCCATAGTCAGGCGCCAGGACCTGTTCTTGACGTCGGGAAAGGCGGTGTTGGGGATACGGGTCTCGGTTCGATAATATTCAAATTGGTTACGGCGGTTGGTGACATAGGGGCGCAGGGATGAATCCCGCATGCGCAGAGCCATGGTGTTATTCAGTGGCAGAACCTGGTTGGTCTGCGCCTGCCGTTGAAACGCCGATTGCAGCTCGGCCAGTTTTTGCGGATGAGTGTCTGCCACATTGCTGGACTGGGAATAGTCATTACTCAGGTTGTACAGTTCCCATTTAAAATTTGCTGGCAGACCGGCCGGCTTTTTCTGCCAGGGCAGCGAGCCGGGTGTTGTGGAGGCGATCCAGCCATCCTGGTAATAAGCGCGATTGCCCACCATCTCGAAATACTGCTGCGTGCGTGGTGAAATTTGATCCGGGTTGTCAAACGTGTCGACAAAACTGACCCCATCCAGGGACATCTGCCGGTTGCCATCGACGATTTCGGGGGGCTGAATTCCGATGTCTGCGTAGATGGTTGGCGCCACGTCGATGACGTGGAGAAACTGGCTTCGTAACCCGCCCCGATCCTTGATACGTTGTGGCCAGCTGATCACCAGTCCGTCGCGGGTGCCACCCAGATGAGAGGCTATCTGTTTAGTGTACTGAAATGGCGACGATGTCGCCCAGGCCCAACCCGCCGGGTAGCCGTTAAACGTGCGGGGTCCACCGATCTCTTCCAGATGGGCATGCATATAGTCCACATCCGAATGGGCGCCATTGAGTTTTTCGATCATGGTGCCGTAGAGTCCGCTGGCACCATCGGCGCCGTTATCGCCGTCGATGTAGATGACCAGGGTGTTCTGCCACTCGCCCTGAGCCTTGATTTCATTGACCACTCGCCCGAACTGCTCATCGAAAAATGCCAGTTGCGCGGCAAACACCTCCATTAAGCGGGCCGCAACGGCTTTTTCTTTCTGGCTCAGGCTATCCCAGGCGGGGATTGACTCGGGCCTCGGGGTTAATGTGGTGCCGGCAGGAATGACCCCCATCTGTTGTTGGCGGTCAAAATTTTGCTGCCGCAAAACATCCCAGCCCTCAACAAAACGGCCTTTGAATCTGGTGATCCACTCCCTGGGTGCCTGCAGAGGCACATGGGCCGTACCGGGGGCGAGATAGAGAAAGAAGGGTTTGTCGGGGCTGGTCGACTGCTGTTGGCGCATCCAGATGATCGCGTGATCGGCCAGATCCCGGTCGAGGATGTAATTTTCCTCTGTTGGCGGGTCGATCAGACGCTGGTTTTCCACCAGCACGGGGGTAAATTGATCGGTTGCCCCGTCCATAAAGCCATAGAAATAATCAAAACCCAGGCCGTTGGGCCAGCGTTCAAACGGACCTGTGGGGGTGACCTCCCATTCCGGCGTAACATGGTTTTTACCCAGCCAGGCGGTATTGTAGCCGCTGAGCTGCAGAGTACGCCCCAATGTCGCTGCAGATTTCGGAATGATCGAGGTGTAGCCCGGTTCACCGTAGGCCAGATTGGTAAGACCGCCCATGCCGACCCGGTGGTGGTTGCGCCCGGTGAGTAGCGAGGCCCGCGTCGGCGAGCACAACGCGGTGGTGTGAAAGCGGTTGAAGCGCAGACCCTGGTTCGCCAATTGATCGTAGTTGGGCGTGGGGACGGCGCCGCCAAAGGTGCTGGCCGCAGCAAAACCGACGTCGTCCAGCAGCACCAGCAGGATATTGGGCGCGCCTTCAGGTGCTAGCGGTTCGACGGACGACACTGCAGGAAGCCTGGGCGTTTTTAAGATTGCCTCTGCCGCCTGGGCGGGCGTGACGACGACGTAACTACATATTCCAACCCAAGCGACAACTGCCAGGAAAACAACCCGGGATATCATCGTTTTAATCCTCCTGATTGGATTTTTTCAATGTGTCGTCGAAGCGGGCGGCAGCAACGACACCTGGCGAGCAGAGATATCTGGCCAATCAGATAACGGCTGGCAGTAATTTACCGATATAAGTCTCTGAACGGATAGATCTGTGATATCCGGATTTCAGATGACTGCTATCGGTGATGATGATATTGCCTGTCTTGCCGGGTGTCGTAGCGCCGATTCGTAGGGCCAATAGTGCCTATCGATAATCACGATTTGTTCTCAATCAAGGGGGTCTGTAGTCTGACGCAATGTTAACGACCGGCCTGTTCAGGGCCTGATCTGTACCGCATAAATTGACACGAGAGGCTAATCGGTATGAGTAAATTACCCCCTGTCCGACGCATTGTGACCGGACATAATGACAGAGGAAAAGCGATCTTCGCCAAAGACGATGCTTTCGAAACCCAGCTAATTCCCAGTGGTGACGCGGAATTTGCCTTGATCTGGACCGCGCCTGATCTGCCAGTGGACAACAATGACCCGATCGACGGTCGCGAGCGCGAAGCCGGATTGACCCTGAAAGGCGGTTCCGTCATTCGTGTGGCGGATATGCTGCCCGGCGGACAGTCACCCATGCACCGCACCAACAGCCTTGATTACGGCATCGTGATCAGCGGTCAGCTGGAGCTGGAACTGGATGATGGCGTCAAAACCCTGCTGGGACCCGGCGATATCGTAATTCAACGGGGCACCATGCACCTCTGGCGCAATCCCAGTGACACGGAAACCTGTCGGATTATTTTCGTCCTGACTGAGGCCACCGCAGTGGAAGTTGACGGCAAGCCGCTGCCTGAATTGCACCCCGAACAAGTAGAAAGATAAATTAGGAACAGGAATATGAGTGATTACGATGTGGTAATTATGGGGGCCGGTCATAACGGTCTCACCGTGGGCGGGTATCTGGCCAAAGCCGGCAAAAAAGTGTTGCTGCTGGAGCGCCATTCCTATGCAGGTGGCGGTGTCGCCACCCAGCAGATTCTTACGCCGGGTTACTGGCATGACCTTCATTCCAGCGTCCATATCATGATCCAGGCCAACCCCTTGATCACCAATGACGAACTGGATCTGTTCAGTAAGCATGGCATGAAGTACAAGTACTCTGATCAGCCCCATGCAACCATTTTCAACGACCAATCGGTATTGATCACCTACAAGGATCTGGACAAGACCTGTGAGGGCATTGCCCGCTACTCCCAGAAGGACGCGGAATCTTACCGGCGGTTCGTCAAGCTCGGACAGAGCATGTTGCCCATGATCATGCCGGGCATGTACAAGCCGCAACCGCCCCTGGGCCAGATGGTCGCCATGCTGGACGGCAGCGAGGAAGGGCGGGTCATACTGGACCTGATGCAGCGCAGCAGTCTGGAGATCATCCGGCAGTGGTTTGAGAACGATAAAGTGCAGATGCACATCGCGCGGGCAGTGTCTGAAAACCTGCAACTTCCCGACGAGTTGGGTACGGGTATGGGCACCGTCATGTTTACCGCGCTCATGCATACCTACGGCGTGTCGCAGCCCTACGGCGGCAGCGGTAAATTGTCCGAGTCCATGGTTCGGAGCATCGAAGCCAACGGCGGTGAGCTGCGTTACAACGCCGAAATCAAACGCATTCTGGTGTCCGGTGGTCATGCGAACGGTGTTGAGCTTTCGGATGGCGAAAAAATCATGGCAAAAGATGCCGTGATCGGCTCCATGCATCCGCACAAGCTTCGCCAGTTTGTCGATGGCGTCGCCGAGCCCGTGCTGCAACGCGCCGAAAAAGCTTCACTGGCGGCCTTCAGCCTGTTTGTCTCCCATTACGATCTGCGCGAGCCAATCCAGTTTCGCACCGATGACAAGGATGTGGAGCACGCGATTATGCTGACGCTCTGCAAGCATGAAACGATGGCGGAAATGCAGGCGGATTTTGATGCGCTCAAGCGTGGCGAGCTGATCGACAAGATGTTTTCTGCCGGCAATGACGAATCGAAATCCGATCCCGGCCGTGTACCTGCCGGCGCCGGGATGTGGCACAGCACCGGTTTCGCCCCCTATGACCTGGTTGAGGGTGGCAGCTCCCGCTGGGAAGAATTCCGGGAAGAGTACGGTCAGATGCGGCAGGAGCAGCAATCTCACTTCGTCTCAAATCTGAACAGCGACAATATCATTGCCCACAAGTTTTACACACCCCTGGACCTGGAACGAAACTCGCCCAATTCCATGGTGAAGGGCGATGTGCACGGGGTCGCGCCGTATTTTTACCAGAGTGTCGGTAACCGCCCCACAGCGGATCTGGGGCAGTTCCGTGTGCCCGGCATTGAAAGCCTGTATCTGGTTGGTCCCTCCATGCCCCCGGCGGGTGGCGTGGTAGGCGCCGGTCGTGCGGCCGCCATGATCATATTTGAAGACCTGGGCATGGATTTTAATCGAACCTTTGATGTTGTCGACGACTCGGCAGACAAGGTACGAGCTCGCGCCGCGGCTCCAAAAGATGGCGCCATGCGCCTGTTTGATGAGCACGACGAAGAGTTAATGGCGGTTAACAACATCGACGTGGCGGAGGATGAACTGGTCATCAAGGGCAAGACTTTTGGCACCATGCCTCTGGTTGCCCGACTGGGCCCGGGTGACCTGCGTCGCGCGATCAAACTGGCATTGAGTCCCAGGAAAATCTGGGTGTTGCTCACTATGCTGTTTAAGAAGGATTGATTTAAACAGGGTTGAGCGTATTCCCGACCACCATAATAAATTTGGGAGAATTTTGTGACGTCTGTAAAAGGTAAGCGCGAAGCGGGTGTATTACAGGGTTTGGCGATGGTGCTTCCGGTTATCACCATCGTTATGGGCTCCGCGATCCTGGCACCAAATTTTCCTTTGATACTGCACGCCTTTCAGGAACAGATTCCCGGTCGGGCGGCGGAATATCTGGTCAATGCTCTGTTGACTGTGCCGGCGCTGTGTATCGCGCTTTTCTCCCCCCTGGCGGGCGCGTTGGCCGACATGTACGGACGTCGCAAATTGTTGATTGTGTCGATGATCATTTATGGCGTTGTCGGCACTGTCCCACTGATCATTGCTGACGTCTGGATGATACTCGGCAGCCGGTTCGTGCTAGGGGTGGTGGAGGCCATTATCATGACCTGCTCGACAACCTTGATCGGTGACTACTTCAGCGGTAAACGCCGCGATCACTGGTTGGCGATGCAGACCACTACCGCTTCGGCTTCCTCCATCGTGATGTTTCCACTGGGCGGCTATATCGGCGGCACATTTGGCTGGAATTATCCATTTGCCATGTACATCCTCAGTTTTGTACTGGTACTGCTGGTGATTTTCTGTACCTGGGAGCCCGAGGAAAGCGCTGTTCAACGTGAGAAGGCTAAGCGTTTCCCGTGGTCAAAAATGACACTCGCCTATATTGTCGGGTTGGCCCTCACCGTGGTCATCATGTATTCGCTGAAACCGTTCATGGCGGGCCTGGGTTCGATCGAACTCTACGCCATGAGTATTGCGGTGTTGTTTGGGTTATCTATACCCCTGATGGCCTTGATGGGAGCTTTTTCCGCCAAGTCATCTGCTCGACAGTCATCAGACAAAAAACCCTTCCCCTGGACCAGACTGGCCGGAATCATGCTGATGGCGGCAATTTCTTCAGTGATGTTCTACCTGCTGCAGATCAAACTGGCCCAGGCACTGGGTGAAATGCAATTGGGCAGTTTCCTTAGCCCGGATATGGACTCAACCCTCAAGGCATCGCTAATTATTGCTGTAACCAGTCTGGGGATACCGGTTGGCACCCTGGTTTTTTCCCGCTTTTCGCATACTCCCGTTTCAATTTTGATTGCGATCGAATTTCTGGTTATTGCCGTGGGTTTCTTCGGCATGGGTTGGGCGCCGTCAGTGGGCTTGATGATGTTGTTTTGCTTTATCAACCAGTTTGGTTGCGGACTGACCTTACCGACCATGTTGACCTGGACCATTCGTCAGCTGAGCTTCGAACAGCGTGGCCGCGGTACCGGAATTTTCAGTGGTTACATGAATGGTGGCCAGTTCGTAGGGCCGCAGTTACTTACCTACCTTGCTGGCGTGAATACTGCCGGTGCCATCAAGCCGGCATTTGGTCTGGTGGGCTGGGGCGCACTGGCGGTGGTTATTGGTGCCGTGATCGCCATTGTCCTGCGCAAGGGTACGCAGCGAGTCATTTATGACGCGCCCGAAGGGGAAATGGCCAAGATCGAAACCATGGCTTTTCATTGAGTAAGTTATGACAAAGCCAAAACCCGGTACATTAGAAGTCCTGGCGGTCAGGGATGTTTCGCCCCATATGCGACGCATCACCCTGGGCGGGCACCACCTGAGCCAATACCCCGCCGATCAATCGGGTGGCTATATCAAGTTGTTTCTTGACAACCCCGGGTGGGATGGGCCCGCTGTGCGCACCTATACCATCCGTCATCAGCGCGAAGACCGTGGCGAGATCGACGTGGATTTTGTCCTCCATGGCGATCACGGCATCGCCTCGCGATGGGCGCACAATGCAGCACCAGGTGATCTGGTGACTGTCGGTGGTCCAGGCCCGAAAAAAATGGTGGATATGAGCGCCGACTGGTATTTCCTGATCGGTGATATGACCGCGCTACCGGCCCTGAATGTCAATCTTGAGGCGCTACCTGATTCTGCACGGGGCTATGTGGTGATCGAGATTCTGCATGTTGACGACGTGCAGCAAATTTCCGCACCGCCCGGACTGGAGTTTCATTGGCTGGTGGCCACCGATAATACCCGGGGCAGGGAAAAGGTTGTCCGTTGCGTGCGAGAAAGAGAATGGCTCGAGGGGCGGCCTTTCGTTTGGGCGGCCAGCGAATTCGAAACCATGAAGGCCTTGCGCCGGTATTTCAAGAAAGAGCGCCAGTTGCCTACATCAGATGTCTATATTTCCAGTTACTGGAAGCACGGGTTGCGTGAAGACGAACACAAGAAAGTCAAAAAGCAGGATGCCGAATCTGCGGAACAATAATGTTGGGTTTTGGTCGGCTCAGGATTTATCGAGAAATTACATGACGAGGTTTTACATGAAAAAACACAAGGTAAAGTGGCGGATATTAAAAAGCATTTTTGCCGGGGTGCTCTTGAGCCCGGTAGCTATGGCATTTTCCGCTGAAAATAGTCAGGCTCCGAACGTTTTGTTCATTATGGTTGACGATATGGGATATGCCGATCTGGGGGTTACCGGTTCGCGTAACCCCAGCACGTACTATCTGGATCGATTGGCCAGCGAGGGTGTGCTATTGACCAACGGCTACGCAAATGCCGCCATTTGCTCACCGACACGCACAGCCCTGCTGACAGGAAATTATCAATACCGAGTGCCGTTGGGATTGCCGGAGCCCATCGGCCCTGTACCGCCTGAGGGGCTGAGCTATGACCAGCCAACCCTGGCCAGTGTCTTCAGAGACCGCGGTTACACCACCGCGTTGCTCGGAAAATGGCACCTGGGTGAACCACCCGAACATGGTCCCCTGCAACATGGTTATGATTACTTTTTCGGCTTTGCCAAGGGTGCAGCAGACTATTTTCGCCATCGGGTAACCCTGGATAAGAAAGAAAAAAACGATGGCCTCTACCGTGGTAACAAGCCTATCGAGAGCGAAGGCTATCTGACGGATCTGTTTACCGACGAGACGATCCGCTTTATCGAAAAATCCGCGGGTAAAAAACCTTTCATGATCAGTCTGCATTTCAATGCGCCACACTGGCCGTGGGAGGGACCCTATGATGAGTCTGTGGCCGAAGGGTTGCTGAATATTTTTCATCGCGACGGTGGTTCACTCAAGACTTATGCCGAAATGATGACGCGCATGGATGCCAATGTCGGTCGCGTGCTGGCCAAGCTAAAGGAACTGGGGATCGAGGACAACACCATTGTGGTATTTACCAGCGACAATGGCGGCGAAAAATATTCTGATACCTGGCCCTATACCGGCTACAAGGGAGAATTGCTGGAAGGAGGAATCCATGTGCCGATCATCGTCCGATGGCCCGGGCATGTCGAGGCCGGCACACTGTCGAAACAGGTGATGACCTCCATGGATTTTCTACCCACGCTGGTCGCGGCCACAGGCAAGCCGGTTGATGATGGCAAGTTCGACGGAGAAAACCTGCTGGATGTGCTGACGGGTAAGGCGACTCCCAGGGAGCGCACTCTGTTTTGGCGTTTTAAGGATGGCGAGCAGGCTGCCGTACGTCAGGGCGATTGGAAATATTTTAAAGCGGATGGCAAGGAGTGGCTTTTTAATCTGGAGGAAAACCCCCACGAAAGAGCCCAGCTCAAGGAAAAGTATCCGGAAAAATTCTCTGAACTCAGGACGCTGTGGAATAACTGGAACAAGGACATGCTCCCTTATCCGGATAATATGTTTTCCCACCGGGTTAAGGATTCTTTACCCTGATTGCCCTGGCAGGTAATCGAGAGGACGCGGTAACCATACAGTGGGTCTCCAAATCGCGCGGTCCACTCTCGCTGACGGAAGGGGGCAGTGTCTTGCCCCTCTCTGATTGCGGTGGTGTCGGACCCGGGTGCCCACCTGGTATTTTCTCCGGGGTGACGGCGCTGAAATCCGGAGATCGTAATTGCCAGGGCGAAGCTGTTTGGCTTCGGCCGGGCAGAATCGAAAAAAATTGTCTCCTTTGCCGCTCTTCAGGCCCAAACTTGTTCCGGAAACGCGCAAGCTGGGTATCCGGGTGCTGCCGGGCGATGATCACGGGATTCCTTACAATTTGTCTGGTAGCAACGCAAGCGATCTCGAATTGTTTGTGAAACTATCTGGCTTTTACCCTGCAGCAGTTTCCCTGCAGTAGAGGGACAAGATCCTGGCAGTAATAACGGCAATTTTCAGCGACAGCCTGATCGTCGTTACTTGCCTTATCGAGCGCGGTACCGGTTGCGACGTTTACCACCAGGTCGAACATAGAATCCGCAATCTATCTGCCCCACAGATACCGCTTATTCAAACAACTAATTTGTTTGCCCTCGAGTCGCAATTTAATATGACAGCGATATTATTTGGCGAAACGCCACTCGTGGTAGTGCATTACCGCCAGCTATAGTAGCGCAGCAAAGCTCAACAGGAGATACATGTAATGGCGACAACCTTTTTAACTCATAAAGACCGGGTGGCAATTATCACTGGCGCCGCCGGTGGATTGGGCAGTCATTTTGCCCGGAGCCTGGCACAAGCCGGGTGTGATATTGCCATTGCGGATATCGCACCGGCAGACCATGTTGTCGAGCTTGTCGAAGCGGAAGGTCGACGGGCTTTCAGTGAGATTTGTGATTTGTCGGACGGTGACCAGGTCGTGGGTTTTGCGAAAAAAGTACTGTCCCATTTTGGCAAATGCGACATCCTGGTGAACAACGCGGCCTATATGCCGGTTATCCCGTTTGCCGATCTCACCATCGAACAGTTCCGCAAGTTTGAGGCCATCAATGTTGAAGCCTCGTTTTTGCTGGCACAGACGCTGGCTCCGAGCATGATTGAACAGGGCTATGGCCGAATCGTACAGATTACTTCAAGCAGCGTGGGCAGTCCGAATGTAGGCTTCTTGCCGTACATCAGCACCAAAATGGGAGGCATCGGCCTGGTGCGGGGTTTGGCAAATGAACTGGGAGTTCACGGTATTCTGGTTAACGGTCTGTCGCCCGGCCTGACGGCAACCACTGAATCGCTTAAAAATCTGCCTCCGGAATTGTTCGAAGCGGTCAAAGGCCGACAATCCCTGAAACGCACTGAACTTCCGGAAGATCTGTGTGGAGCCCTGCTCTTTCTGACTTCAGAGCAGTGTGGTTTCGTTACCGGTCAGAATATCCATTGCGATGGCGGTGATTTGAAATAATTCAATCCAACGGCTATTCATCAGGTTCTAAAGAGTTAGTGGTACTGCTTCAACATTAAGGTAGAGCCTGATTAGTTGAGAATCTGTCGATAATATTGCTGGTTAGGTAGCCTATTTATGAAAATTGCCTTGATAGGTGCTACGGGAAATATAGGTAGCAGAATTTTAAAAGAAGCCATGTCCCGTCGCCATGAGGTATTGGCGCTAACACGTGATGCCCGAAAAATTGTCGCTGGCGACACGGTGAAGGTGGCCCAATCAAATACGGATAATGTTGCCGAAATGTCAGAATTTCTGCGTGGTAACGACGTCGTTATTTGCTCGGTCAAGTGGAATGAAAACAGTGTTGATAATGTGATCAGAGCCGTGCGCGAATCCGGTGTCAGACGCGCTTTGTTCGTTGTTGGAGCAGGTAGCTTGCTGCGCAGCGATGGACGCATTCATTTTGACCACATGAAAGAAATGGGCATTGAACCGCCCACATCAAAGCCAGCAATGTTGGCGCTGGATGCATTGCGCGAAGTGGATGATTTTGACTGGACCGCCATATCGCCGCCATTTGATATTTATCCTGGCGAACGTACTGGAATTTTCGTATATGGCAACGATGAAATGCCGCGCGCAACAAAAGGTCATCCCATCGCGCGAATTAGCATGGAGGATTTTGCGGTGGCAATTTTGAATGAAGTTGAGGAGGAAAGATTCACTCGTCAGCGATTTACAGTGGCCAATTAAATATATTTAACTCTCTTGCCGTAATGAATAGTGAGTATGTACCTGGCAACAAACGAATCAGCCCGGCTGTTGCAGGAGTCTACATAAAGCCGGGTGCCACTCGGTTGACCGGATCGCCTACAGAAGTGGGCCCCATATATTGAACAGGATAAATCCGGCGATAACCAGCGGCAGGTAGTGCGGGTCAATGCTGTTAGGGCCGGTTAACACTAATTACAGGGGCAGCAAGCCCGACGCCGAGCACGGAGCCGCCGATAAAGGACAGGGCAAGTTGCCGGTGCACCGTTCTGTAACCGAACAGTGTCCTACTGCTGTTGGAATCCAGCTGCACCACCGGCTGAACCGGGATGATGGCCGCTGCGGCAATGAAGCCGGGCATGGCCGCGATCAGCAATAAACCGCCACCGAGCCCGAATAGGGCAGTGATCAGCGAAGTGCCAAAGGCTATCGTATCGCGGACAAACTCTGTCGACATGGCAGTTCAGTTTTAACCCTGCATCCATTGAGGCCCGGGTTACCTGCTGATGTTCAACGGCCAACAAGATGTGAGAGAAGAACACCTAAACCAGGCCGGTTAACGCCCTGCAACACTCGAGCAAATCCTCGATAGTGTCATCCGGGTGCTCTTCATCGCGCCAACACATGCCGATGGGGCCGGCATCGCACTCGAGCTCGACGTCCAATACCACCATCAAACCGCGTTCATGGAAGTGCGCCGCTACGCGTTCCGAGACGACAGACAGCATGTCGTTGTATTTCAACAGCCACAGGTTACTGACCAGGGAAGAAGAAGAAATCCTGTAGTGCGGCGGTTTCAGGCCGGCGTTGGTGAGTGCGGTATCGAATTTGGTCCGGATCGGCGTGCCGTCGGGCCAGACAATCCATTCATACTGATACAGGTCATTCCAGCTTACCTGGGGGATTCCGGTAAGAGGGTGATCCGGGCGGCAGACAACGCGGATCTGCTCCCGGTAGAGAATCTCGTTACGGATATCGGGGCGCGGTTTGTAGTTGTCAAGCCGCCCGACAACGACGTCGAGCTCTCCCAGATGCAATTTCTCCAGCAACATGTTCATCGTGCCTTCCTGCACTTCAACGCTTGATTTCGGGTGCATTTGCATAAAACGCGAGATGGCGGCGGGCACGAAGCTCGGCGCTGCTGCGGGAGATGTGCCCACGGATACCTGGCGAGCGCCTCCCGCCTGAATGGCCTCCAGATTGTGCTGCGCCCGTTCGATCTCGGTGGTGATGCGCCGTGCGTGAGCAATCAGCATCCTGCCCATGGCAGTCGGCTTCAGGCCCCTGGCGTGGCGTTCAAACAATTCCCCCCCCGAGTCCTCCTCCAACTCCTTCAGCCAGCGGGACAGAGCCGGCTGTGTGGTGAAAGTACGTTTCGCCGCTTCGCTAAGACTCCCTGTCTCCGCCAGCGTCACGAGAAGGTCCAGGTGCTTGAGTCGCAGGTGCCGGGTCCAGCTCATACAACATATACCAAATTTGTTATGGACATATCTTTACATATGATTGGTCATTATACCTAAGCTGCACAATAATTATCTCAACAGACGACAGGAATGACAGCCGGATCGAAACCGGGGCAAACAATCCTGAAGTCGCTGAACAGTAGCCATCATGACGGGAATCTGACATGCAACTTTACAACTTCTTCAACAGTTCCACCTCTTACCGGGTCCGCATCGCCATGGCGCTCAAGGGTCTGGACTACGAGTACAAGGCAGTGAATCTTCGCGCCGGCGAGCAGCGCAGCGCCGAATACACCGCATTCAATCCCGGAAAGAATGTTCCTGTACTGGTCCTGGATGACGGCACTTCCCTGAGCCAATCGATGGCCATCATTCAGTACCTGGATGACACCCAGGGTGGCCCTCGCCTGCTCCCGGCTGAACCTCTGCTCCGCGCACGGGTGCTGGAACTTTCCAACATCATCGCCTGCGATATGCACCCGATCAATAACCTTCGGGTGCTGGGTTATCTGCAAAAGGAGTTGCAGGTCAGCGAGGTGCAGAAGAGTGCCTGGTACAGGCACTGGATCGATGAGGGATTCAGCGCCGTTGAGGCTCTACTGGAGCGATACGGCGAGGGCAGCTACTGCTTTGGCGATGCACCGACGCTCGCCGATTGCTGCCTGGTGCCGCAAGTGGCCAACGCTTTGCGGTTTGGCTGCGACCTGGGCAAATACCCGCGCGTGATGGCGGTGTATGAGCATTGCCGGCAGCAACCGGCCTTCAAGCGGGCTGCACCGTCCCGGCAACCGGACTACATCGCCTGAGACATCAGGTAACGAGAGATTACATAAACGAAACATCAACAGTAGGAAATCTGGAGAACATTATGAATACAAAGCAGAAGGTAATTGTCGTTGGCGGCGGTATCGGTGGCCTCGCCGCCGCCATGGCGCTGGTACAACAGAACATCGAGGTGGTACTGCTCGAACAGGCAGAGGAAATCAAGGAAATCGGCGCGGGTATTCAGCTCGGCCCCAACGCCTACGCGGCTCTGGATGCCCTGGGTGTCGGTGAGGCCGCTCGCAACCGCTCCGTGTTTACCGATTATCTGCTCATGATGGACGCGGTAGATGCCAAAGAAGTGGGAAGGATGGAAGTCGGTGAGGCTTTCCGCAAGCGTTTTGGCAACCCCTACGGCGTGATTCATCGCGCGGATATTCACCTGTCGATTCTGGAAGCAGTGGAGAAGCACCCGCTGATCAGTTTCCATGTGAATACGCGCATCGAACGGGTTGAAGTCAAAAGTGACGGTGTCGAAGTCACGGATACCGCCGGCAACAGCTTCACAGCCAATGCCCTGATCGGAGCCGACGGTGTGCGCTCGGTCGTACGCGAATTGCTGATCGGCGACCCACCCCGCGTGACCGGTCACGTGGTCTATCGCGCCGTCATCGAAAAAGAGGAAATGCCGGAGGACCTGCGCGTCAACGCACCCGTGCTCTGGGCCGGTCCGCGCTGCCACCTGGTGCACTATCCCCTGCGTGGTGGCGAGCAGTACAACCTGGTGGTCACCTTTCACAGTCGCGAGCAGGAACATTGGAGTGTTCGTGAAGGCTCCAAGGAAGAAGTCCTGTCCTATTTCCAGGGAATTGACCCGAGTCCGCGGCGCCTCCTTTCACTGCCGAAGTCCTGGAAGCGCTGGGCAACCGCCGACCGTGAGCCGGTCGAGAAGTGGAGCCAGGGCCTGGCCACCATTGTCGGCGATGCCGCCCACCCCATGACCCAATACCTGGCCCAGGGCGCCTGTATGGCGCTGGAAGATTCCGTGGTGCTTGGTCAGGCCATCAGGCAATGCGATCACGATCTGGAGAAAGCCTTCCGCCTGTACGAAAAAATCCGCATACCGCGTACCGCGCGTGTGGTCTGGTCGGCGCGCGAGATGGGTCGTCTCTACCACGCCAAGGGTGCAGAGCGTCTGGTGCGCAATCAGCTCTGGAAAGGTCGCACCCAGGAACGTTTTTACGATGCCGTCGAGTGGCTCTACAGCTGGAACCTGGATAACTGCATGCAGCAGTAAACCATCGACAACCATGACCGCAGCGTCGCCGGATTTCATCTTTGGCGACGCACGATCCAACGAAGCAAGACAAGAGGAAAAGACAATGCAATCACTGGGTACACTGGAAGAACTGCCGAAGGAATACCGCGGCAAGCTGACGGATCTTAACCTGGTACCGTTGTGGCCCAGCATGCGGGCCGTGCTGCCCTACAGCGTGCCAAGCCGCAAAACACAAACCCTTAACTGGAACTACGACAGCGTCAGACCGCTACTGCTGGAAGCCGGCGAGCTGACACCCATGGAAAGGGCCGAACGTCGGGTACTGGTACTGGCCAATCCCGGCCACGGCCTGACCAATATGCAGGCCACCCCGAGCATCTATCTGGGTCTGCAGCTGATCCTGCCGGGCGAGACGGCACCGAACCATCGCCACACGCCTAATGCCGTACGCATCATCGTTGAAGGTGAAGGCGCCTATACCACCGTCGATGGGGAGCCCTGCCGTATGGATCGGGGCGACCTGATCCTGACGCCATCGGGCAAGTGGCATGAACACTGCCACGAGGGCGACGGCCCTATCGTCTGGCTTGACGTCCTCGACCTGCCTTTGATCTACCAGTTGGAAGGTTCCTGGGCGATAGAAGGCCAGCCACAGCAGAAAAAACTGAATCGCGACAAGTCCTTCGCCGAGTACAGCGCCGCCGGTGTTGTGCCGAATATCAACTTCGAGCGCGCCAGTGCTGCTTCGCCGATGCTCCGCTACCCCTGGAGCAAGACGCGCTCCTGCCTGGCGGAAATGGCCGAACATTATGCCGAAGGTTTGTTGCGGATCAGTTATGTCAATCCGGAAACCGGAGCCAGCCTGTTCCCGAGCATCGGCTTTGGTGCCCTGATGCTGCGTCCCGGTGAAACCATCTCACTGCCCAGGCGCACCACTGCCTGTGTTTTTCACGCCGTAGAGGGTGCCGGTCAGTTGCAGGTCGACGACGGTGATGAAGTGAGTTGGCAGGCGCGGGATACCCTCACTGCACCGGGCTATACCGAGATCAGGCTCAGCAACGATTCAAAGACTGATCCAGCATTCCTGATCACGGCCGATGAAGCGCCCCTGCACCGCTACCTGGGCATTTTTTAACGGGCGCCGGTAATACCAGGTGCCATCAAACAAAAACAGGATTACTTAACCTATAACCCGGAGAACTATCCAAATGACAAACACCATTTTTCCAATACCAGCCCCGGCGCTGGCCGATATTGAAGGTTCCGAGCAGAAATTTCCCGTCTACCGCATCTTCTGCGTGGGCCGCAATTATCACGCACACGCCGCCGAAATGGGCGTGGCCGTCGACAAGAGCAAAGAGGAACCTTTCTATTTCACCAAGCATCCGGACACCCTGATTCCAAGCGGCAGTGAAATCCAGTACCCGCCCCAGACCGCCAATTACCACCATGAAATGGAGTTCGTGGTCGCCATAGGCAAGGCGGGCTTCGAGGTCAGCGAAGACAAGGCCGAAGAATTGATTTTCGGTTACGCCGCGGGACTGGACATGACTCGCCGCGACCTGCAGTTGAAGGCGCGTGAAACGCGCCGCCCCTGGGACCTGGGCAAGGACTTCGAGGAATCGTCGGTGCTGGCACCGATCGTACCGGTAGCCAAAACCGGTATCGTCAACAGCGGCAAGATCGAACTGGCAGTCAATGGCGAAACCCGCCAATCCTCGGATATCGAACGGCTGATCTGGAATGTGCGCGAGATCATCGCCCACCTGTCGAAGTTCTATCACCTGCAACCCGGCGACCTGATCTATACGGGTACCCCCGATGGCGTGGGAGCGGTCGTGCCCGGTGACCGGATCACCGGCTCCATCGAGGGTATCGGCAACGTGGAACTCAAAATCGCAAACTGATACTGCAGTCTCCAGCCGGCATGCAGTAGGAAATGCCGGCTGGATTCAGTGAGGTCGGGGCAACGTGCGACTTCGCTGCACGCCAACCGTAGCTGTTTGTATTCGATAACTATAGGCAAAGGCTCGAAATCATGAGAACGACGAAAAAACTCTGTCTTTTTTTACTCCTGGCCACCATGCCACTGATCAGCGTCAGCACGCTGGCCGACAATTTGCGACTTGGCCATATCGTGCCGCCACCGCATATCTGGCACAAAGTGGCAAAACGGTTCGCTGACAACCTGCAGGCGACAACCGGCGGGCAGGACTCGGTCACTATCTTTCCCCTGGGCAAACTGGGCGGCGACGTGCAATTGATCGACTTGCTGCAGTCCGGTGCCGTGCAGTTTGCCATTGTCACCGCCGGCAGCCTTTCAAACCGCTACGAGCCGATGAACGCCTGGTTCCTGCCCTATGAATTCGAGGACGTGGCGGATGCGGCAGCCGCAACGCAGTCGCCGGTGGCGCAGCGGATGCTGGCTGACCTGCAGCCGCACAAGCTGGTGGGGCTGGGTTACACCCTGGCGGGCATGCGCCATGTAATCTCGTCGCGTCCGTTCACCAGCCTGGACGACTTCAGCAACAAGAAGATTCGCGCATTCCCCAACAGGGTATTCAACGACTGGTGGCGGGACCTGCATGCGTCACCCACCAACCTTGCCCTTTCCGATGTTTCCTCGGCGCTGACCACCAATCTCCTCGACGCCGTCGACGTCGACCTCGATATCGTCGTCGGATTGAAAATGTATCAACAGGCGCCGTACCTGACGCTGACCAATCACATGGCGTTCCCCGGTGTGATGGTGGCCTCGGCGACCTGGTGGCAGGGACTGACCGAGGACAGGCAAAAGCAGGTGATGGATGCCTTCAAGGAAGCTGAAGCCTGGGGGTTCGAACAGCAGGCTCTGGCGGAGGTAAAAAACCTGCAGTTACTCAAGGACGCCGGCGTCACGGTCAGCCAGATTCCAAAGAGCGAATTCAAGCCGGTGGCAGACGAGATCGTCGCCCAGTATACCGGCGAAAACCCGGTCATTGCCGAGTTTTACCAACAGTTTCACCAGTAGCTGAAACAATAATTTAAACGTCACTCTTGCACCTGCCCCACCACGCCTGGGGCGGGAATGACACCTAGCGGAGGTTATTATGATAAAGCTCCTGAAAAGGATCGACGGAATGCTTGCCAGGTTCGAATTCGGCCTGCTGGTCTTTCTGATCGGTTCTCTCACTCTCATCCTTTCGGCACAGGTGATCCTGCGATACTTTTTCAGTGATCCCCTGTTCTGGGCCGAGGATGTATCGGTACAGATATTAATTTCGGCAACATTCATTGGTCTCAGCCACCTGACCTATTCCAACAGTCTGGTACGTGTCGATTTCATCATCGACAACCTGCCGGATCTCTATCAGCAATGGCTGGTGTACCTGCTGCGCCTCGTGGGTCTGGGTACCCTGGTGGTGCTTTGTTATCACGCCACCGAATGGATTCTTCGCCCTGAAATCAAGGCCGACATTGCCCCGACCACCGGTCTGCCACGCTGGTACAACTACCTGGTTGTGGTGGTCACCTTTTACTGCATGAGCTGGCACCAGCTGGTCAAGTTGCTCACGCAGAGACCTCACAGTTCCCTCAAAAATACGGGTGTTCGCCCCGCCGGAATGTCCGTCAACGGAGGTGGACAATGATTACGTTAATTGTGTTCCTGATCGCGCTGTTGATCGGATTACCCATTTTCCTGACGTTGCTGTTGGCCACCCTGGTGTTTGTCTGGGATTCCAACCTCAGCGTATTGATCAGTTCGCTGCCGATTCAACTGTACGGTGCCCTGGACAAGAGTGGCCTGCTGGCGATTCCTTTGTTCATGCTGGTTGGCGAATTGATGAACAGGGGCGGCCTGACCTCGCGGCTGATGAATGCGGCCGACATGTTCGTGGGAGGCTTCAAAGGTGGGCTGGCTTACGTCAACCTGCTGACCAATGCCGTGGCGGCGTCCATACTCGGCTCGGCCACGGCGCAGATCTCGGTGATGAGCCGACTGATGGTGCCAACCATGGTCGAGAAAGGCTATCCCAAACCCTTTTCCGCCGCCGTCACCATGGCCGGGGGATTGTTGGGGCCGATCATACCGCCATCCATGCTGATGATTATCTACGGTGTTGTCGCCTACCAGCCCATCGCCCTGCTGTTTATCGCCGGCATCATCCCGGGCCTGCTGATCATCGCCAGTTTTGCGCTCACCATCTTCCTGTACGGGGTGGTCAAGGGTCTGCCGAAAGGCGAGCACCTCAAACACAGGAATGTCCGCAGGGAACTGATCGGCGGCTTGCTGCCGGCATTGATTCCGATCGTCGTGATCACCTGCATCATGACCGGCATGACGACGCCAACCGAAGCCGGTGCGATTGCGTCGATCCTGTCATTTGTCCTGGGCGCTTTCGTCTACAGAGCGGTCAAGCTGAAAGACCTGCTACAGATCTTCGGTGAGGTTGCCATCAATACCGCCACCATCACCGGGCTGATCGCCATTGCATCGGTGTTTGGCTGGGCTCTCACTTTCGAGGGTGTGCCGGATGCAATGGTCGGGTGGATGGCCGGCCTGACGGAATCGCCAGTGATATTTCTCCTACTGGTGTACCTGCTGGTCATCGTGCTCGGCATGTTCCTGGAAAGCATCAGCGTCATGATCGTGATCGTTCCGATCATCCTGCCGGTGGCCAGGTTATTCGGTATCGATCCCATTCACTTCGGGGTAGTGATCAGCCTGGCAACCCTGATCGGGCTGGTGACGCCGCCGGTGGGCCCGGGGCTGTATATCGCCATGACTGCGGCCAACCTTCGCATGGGTGATGTATTCAAGGCCATGCTGCCATTTCTTGCCGCCATGCTGTTGTCCATGCTGGTGATTGCCCTCGTGCCCTCAGTCTCGCTCTGGCTGCCGGCCGCCATGGGCTGACGTCGTAACGGACCGCTTTGAACAAATGACAACTGATTGGCTAAACGATTAAAGACAACTACGAGGTAATAGCAAAATGAAATTTGTGAATAACATAGTTCTGGCGACGGTTGCTGTCGGCCTGGCGTCCCCGGTTTGCGCTCTGGAACTGGATGCGAAAAACGGGGTAAAACTGAGTATGGGCGGATATGTCAAGGCCCAGGGTATCTACTTCGATCCGGATGGCAGTGACAGATTCTTTGAGGGTGATGCGCGCGAAACACGGTTCAATATCAGTACCGCACGCACTGTCGAAGGTCACCAGGCCCAGGTCTTCATCGAGGGGGACTTCTGGGACAATCACACGACAATGGAGAGTGACAATAGCCATGCCTGGCGCCTGCGGCATGCCTATCTCAAGGTCGACAACTTCACCGCAGGTCAAACCTGGAACGGCCAGTTCATGGCGACTGCGCGACTGGACACTGAAATTATGGACTTCTGGAACCTGGGTTACGGCACCATCTGGGGTAACGGTGCCGTGATTCGTTCGGATATCGTCCTCCACTATAAGCTCGGTGGCGCGCTGTTGACATTACAGGACCCCGTTTATGCCGACGCCGATGTGCCGGATCTGGTCGCCAGCTACAGCCTAAAAACCGGGAATGGCCACGAGTTCAATGTGGCCGTGACCGGGCGTGAAGTGGACACCGGGATCTCGGGCAGCGAATACGGCGCAGCGGTTTCAGTGGCATCCAGGCTACAGTTTGGTAAAACGTCCGTTCATCTCAGTGCCTTTACGGGAGAGGGAGCCGGTGTCTATGCAGGCTGGGGTTACAACGGGATGCGCGGCGCCGCAACCTCCGATGTCAATGAAGCCGGCGACCTGATTACCGTCACCGGATTTGCCGCCGGCATGGGCCACCGATTCTCCGACAAGATCCGCGCTAACCTGCGCTACGCACAGGTCAAGGCGGACGAAGTAGCGTCCAATATAGATGACGATACGCTTAAATTGATGCACGCCAATCTGATCTATACCTACGTGCCCGGCATAGAGTTCGGTATCGAGTGGCGCGACCAGAGTGCCGCAACCCGACCGCCGACGTCTGCTTCGAGTTCACTGCGACCGGCAGGCCGGCAGTTCGAAGTTATGGCGAAGTACAGGTTCTAATGGCCAACCTACTGGCATCCGACTTTGGCGAAAAATGGGCATTAAAAGGGATCAGGTTCAAGAGGAGCAGGCGACGTGTGTCGCTCACCAGGACATTCTGACGGCTTGGACAGCTAGCCCAGTCGCCGGGATCAAAACCGGAGAATTGAACATGAAAAAACCGAATCTTGAAAGCTGGGACATCCGGGTTGGAGAGATCGTCCACAACGCCGTGCCGGCCAGGCTCTACGAGGCGGCACTGAAATTCGAATCCGGCTCGGCCATCGTCAAGGGCGGCGCCCTGGCGGTGCGCTCGGGCAAACGCACCGGCCGCAGCCCCAGCGACAAACGCATTGTCCGGCACGAACACAGCGCCGCCGATGTCTGGTGGGGCGACATCAATATCGACCTGGACGAGAAGAGCTTCCTGATCAACCGGGAGCGCGCCATTGACTACCTCAACACCCGGGAACGACTCTTCGTGGTCGACGGCTATGCCGGCTGGGACCCGCAGCACCGCCTGAAGGTGCGCGTCATCTGCAGCCGTGCCTATCACGCCCTGTTTATGCGCAATATGATGATCCGGCCGACTGCCGAGGAACTGGCCAAATTCGGCGAACCTGACTTCGTCATTTTCAACGCCGGTGAGTTTCCCGCCAACCGGCACACCGAGGGCATGTCCTCCAAGACCAGTGTCGACTTCTGCTTCGAGCGGGGTGAAGCGGTTATCCTCGGCACCGAGTACGCCGGCGAAATGAAAAAGGGTATCTTCACGGTGATGCACTACCTGATGCCGAAACGGAATATCCTGTCCATGCACTGCTCCGCCAACGAAGGCCACAACGGCGATGTCTCCCTGTTCTTCGGCCTCTCGGGCACCGGCAAGACCACCCTGTCCGCCGACCCCCGGCGCCAGTTGATCGGCGACGACGAGCACTGCTGGTCCAACAACGGTATCGCCAACATCGAAGGCGGCTGCTACGCCAAGACAATCGATCTGACCGAGGAACAGGAACCGGAAATCTATCAGGCGATTCGCTACGGGGCGCTGCTGGAAAACGTGGTGTTCGACGCGGAAACCCGGCAGGTGGATTACAGCGACAGCTCAATCACCGAAAATACCCGTTGCGCCTACCCCATCGAACATATCAACAACGCCAAGCTGCCCTGCGTCGGCGGTCACCCGAGCAACATCATCCTGCTCACCTGCGACGCCTTTGGCGTGCTGCCGCCGGTGAGCAAGCTGAGTCCGGAGCAGGCCATGTACCACTTCATCAGCGGCTACACCGCCAAGGTGGCGGGTACCGAGATGGGGGTCACCGAACCGACCGCGACGTTCTCGGCCTGCTTCGGCGCCGCCTTCCTGGTCTGGCACCCGGCGGTCTACGCCCGGCTGCTGGCGGAGAAAATCCGCGAGCACGGCGCCCATGTCTGGCTGGTCAATACCGGCTGGTCCGGCGGCGCCTACGGGGTCGGCTCCCGCATGAAACTCAAGTACACCCGGGCCATCATCGATGCCATCCACGATGGCAGCCTGGAAAAGGCGGAGTACCAAACGGATCCGATTTTCGGTTTTCAGATTCCGCAGGACTGTGCGCAAGTGCCGTCGGAGATTCTTAGCCCGGCAAATACCTGGTCGAGCAGGGAAAATTACCGGCAGACCGCCGTCAGGCTGGCGAAACTTTTTCAGGAGAACTTCAGACAGTTTGAGGCGGAGTCGCCGGAGGACATTCGCAAGGCCGGTCCCCGCCTCTGAGCTGGACCGGTTGAGAAGATCCGGCCAATGCCACCAGGGTCAGCCAAATTCCTCCGTATCGATTTCGGCCTGGGTGCCGCTCGGGTATCTTGGTCCGTTGACAGTATGCTGGTTAATAATCCGGTCGAGGTGCTCGACAACGCTGGCATCGAGTTGGATATCGGCAGCGGCCACATTGGCTTGCAGGTGTTCGACCGAAGTTGTCCCCGGTATCGGCAGCACATGCTCTCCCCGGCTCAACAACCAGGCGAGCGCCAGTTGCGCAACGGAGCACTGCTGGTCCTTGGCGGTAGCTGCTATCTGAGCCAGTAACAGCAGGTTTTTTTCAAAATTCGGCGATTGGAATCTCGGCATTGCCTTGCGAATGTCCTTGCTGGCAAATGTAGGCGGGTCAAGCCGTTTGTCCGCGAGAAACCCCCTGGCCAGCGGTGAAAAGGCGACAAAGGCGGCGCCGATTTCCCGGCAGGCAGCCAGTGCGGCAATTTCAGCATTTCGAGTCCAGAGGGAATATTCCGTCTGCAGCGCAGCAATTGGATGCACGGCGTGGGCCTTTTTCAAAGTATTGGCCGACACCTCCGACAGACCAATGGCACCGATCTTGCCGGCCGCCACCATGTCGGCCATGGCGCCGACGCTGTCCTCAATGGGCACATTGCGGTCCCAGCGGTGCAGGTAATAGAGGTCAAGAAAGTCCGTCTGCAGCCGTTGCAGGGCCGTGTCCAGCGTCGACTGCAGGGTCTCGGGACGGCCGTCTATGACTCGCTTGCCGTCAACGCCGGTCATGCCACATTTACTGGCCAAAAAGATTTTGCTGCGATGAGGTTTTAATACCTCTCCCACCAGGCTTTCATTCCTGCCAAAGCCGTAGAGTGCCGCCGTATCAAAATGTACCACCCCCAGGTCAAGAGCCTTGTGCAGCACCGAGATTGCGGTTTTTTTATCAGGTGGCACGCCGTAGGCATGGCTCAGATTCATACATCCCAAACCAATGGCAGGGACCTCGACCTGTGCCAGTTTACGTCGTTGCATGATATTTAACCCTTGAGCTGCTGCTCCAGTTGGTGCAGCGTCCGGTAGCAGGGTAACACCTTGGAAATACTGGAATTGGGATCCCTCCCCTCTTTAATGGCTGCAAAAAATTCCCGGTCCTGCAACTCAATACCGTTCATGGAAACAGCGACATCGGAGACATCAACAGGTTCTTCCCTGCCGGTGACCAGATCGTCATAACGGGCAATGTAGGTGCCGTTATCACAGATATAACGAAAAAAGGTCCCCAACGGGCCATCATTGTTGAACGACAGGGACAGGGTGCAAATAGCGCCGCCTGCAGTTTTTAACTGGATTGACATATCCAGGGCAATACCCAGCTCCGGGTGAATGGGCCCCTGGATGGCATTGGCGGTGACTACCTCGTCTCCCGTCTGGTACTGGAACAGGTCCACCGTGTGGGCGGCGTGGTGCCAGAGCAAATGGTCGGTCCATGAACGGGGCTGGCCCAGGGCGTTGGTGTTGGTGCGCCTGAAGAAGTAGGTTTGGACATCCATTTGCTGGATTTTCAGCTGGCCGGCTTCAACCCGCTGATGAATCCACTGGTGCGAAGGGTTGAATCGGCGGGTATGGCCGACCATACACACCAGGCCGGTTTCCTGCTGAGCCTGCATGACTGCCTCGGCATCTGCCCAGTTGTCAGCCAGGGGAATCTCGACCTGGACATGTTTGCCGGCGCGCAGGCACTGAATCGACTGGGACGCGTGCATCTGGGTCGGCGTGCACAGGATCGCGGCGTCTACGCCCGGCAGCGCCAGTGCCTCTTCCAGTTCGGTGGTGACATGGGGAACCCCGTATTTTTTAGCCACTTCCTCCGTTGCATCCCGTCTGCGGCCCACCAGAGCGACCACCTCTACACCTTCAATATTTTTTATACCGTCCAGATGTTTGATCCCGAATGCGCCAGCACCTGCCAAAATCACTTTCATTTCACTCACCTCCAAGGGTCAAATTGATTAAATTTTTAATGTTATTAACCTGGCAACAAATGGCGGCGCGTCCCTGCGCGGCATATTAACTTCCCATAAAAAATTGCCAGGTTAAATGCATGGAAATTATCCGAGGTTCAGGGAAAGTCCCTGGATCGAATCAGCAGTGCCGCAATTCCTGCCATTACCCTGGGAATGGCAAAGACAACGAAGGTAACAACGAGACCCGCGCCCGTACCCGGCGTATAACCACCTGTCAACGGTCCCATGACCGCACCGGCCGACCTGGGCCGACAGCCCGGTGGCTGATCTCACGGGGTAGAGACGTACTGCCTCGGCCAGAAGAAGTTGAAACCGCCATTCAGCTGTGACACCGATAGGGACAACATCATATTGCGCGGGATCGGCTTACAACAAATACCTTTATTTCAGACATCTATAACATGTGATTATGGAATTGCATTGAGCTTTTCAACAGGGCTTTTCCACTGGGTTTTTCCCTTGGGGTCGCGCCTCTGGGAACCTGGCCTGACCTGCTCCGAAATTCAGGCGAGTGTTGAAAAAGCTAGGCGGGTGTTGAAAAAGCCTTCCTGCCTCTTTCAAACCACGCCAATGCGGGGGCCGCCCCGCGGGAGGCCGCCCCGCGGGAGGCCGCCCCGATAAAATATGATTTTCCCTCTGCTCCCGAATACAACGACTTAGCCGTCGTTGATTTTGCCGATACAGCCATATACCGGTATCAGTCTGCCAAAAAACCGCGTTTTTCAACAACCTGTCAGGGCCTCAGGGCCCCCCGGGTTTCAGGGACTGCCAAAAATAAGTATCAGAACGGGAATATAAATCAGACCCACCAAAATGGAGATCGACACGGCGCTCGAGCTGAGTTGTGTATCCAGCCTTGCCAGATAAGCGTAGGTCATGGCGGTAAAACCAATAGGCCCTGCCGCGCACAGGCAAACGACGATAAAGGTAATGCCTTCGAAGCCAAACAGGGTGGCGATACCAACGCCAAATACCAGCCCCAACACCATGCGAATTGCCACTGTCAGTGTTACCAGTCTGAGGTCGCCGATCTTCAGCGAAAAAATAATCCCCATGGCAATTAAAATCAGTGGCCCAGTCATCTGTGCCACCGGCTTTACAATCAGTTCTATCTCGCCGGGAATCGGGATGCCGATTGCAGCCAGGAGAACACCCAGCGCCAGCGCCAGAACCAATGGCGATTTGACTATTTTGCGCAGCATCGCCCAACGATTATGCTGTTGATCCGAGTATTTGTAGGCGACTGCATAGGCGAAGGTCGATGTCATGATGGCATTGCCGAAATCAAACAAAATAGCGTCGGACAGCCCCGTCTGCCCATAAACCGTCAGGATGTAGGGAAACATAAAAGCGTTGTTGGCCATGCTGGTACTAACCAGCATAGCGCCAACTGTCTTCCTCTCCAGCGATAACAATCTGGTACAGAACAGGGCAGTTAACAGACAACAACTGTTAACGGCAATATGGGCCAGGGGGAGCATTGCGGTGGTTGTAGATAGTGGCGTTTTCGAGAGAGAAAGCAATACCAGTAATGGCAGCGTCACAAAAAAAACCAGCCTCAATAAAAATTCGCCGTGAACCTGTTCGGCCAAAGAGGATTTTTTTAACCAGACACCAATGCCGAAAAAGCAGAACATGGGCGCCAGTTGTAGCAGTATTGCAGTCATTAAAAAAACTTTTCAAAAATAATGGTTGACTACCTAAACCTGTGCATCAATAACCCCGATGCACTTAAATTAATGCGAACCGGATGATAAAATAATTACCATTGGACAAACAGCTGGAACCCACAAAAGCTGCCCCTGTGTCCGGCCCCTG
>QJWQ01000109.1 GCA_003235325.1 Gammaproteobacteria bacterium
CCGTGTTGGCCAGTGCCTTGGTCGGCGGCCTGCCTCCCACTCGGATGGTACGCTGATTCCCCGGGGCTTTTGGTGGCGATACCCTGGAGATACCGATGGCTGAATCCGGATTCTGTCTACCCTTTATAGACGCCGGACAGAACGACGGCATCAAGGACAGGAAAATGCACCTGAATCACCCCTGTTTCGAGCCTTCCTGATAAAGGTTAACAGCCCCTGGAAAGCCCCGTGTTCGAAAGTCGGCAGTTCAACTGTATGAACGGCATGACGGCCACCTGTCCTGATTACCAGAGACAGCCGCCTTTGTTGTACCCGGCATCCAGCACGCGATTAATACGGGGTGGTCTGCATCGCTTTTGATGTCAGTCAAGAAACGATTTTTAGTAGATCAATTACACTCCGGTCAGAGGTAGGAAATGATACAGAGGGTCAAGCGGGCAACCCGAGGCCATAACGATGGGTGAAATATGTCATGCCCGTGCAGAAACAGAACGACAGATGTTTGTCTCTCTGGCCGAGCAGAGTACCGAGTTTATCGGAATCTGCGACATGGATTTCATGCCATTCTTCGTCAACAGAGCCGGTCGGGAACTTGTCGGTCTCGACAGCCTGGAACAGGCGCTGGCCACCCCGGTCAAGGAGTTTTTCTTTCCCGAAGACCAGGACTTCATCTACGAGGAGTTCTTTCCGCAGGTACTGAGCCAGGGCCGCGCCGAGGTTGAAATCCGCTTTCGTCACTTCAAGACCGGGCAGACCCTGTGGATGATTTACAACGTCTTTCACGTCCTCGATGCGGAAGGCAAGCCTCTGGGACTGGCAACCGTCAGTCGCAATATCACCGAGCGCAAGGAAATGGAGGAGAAACTACGTGAAAGCCAGGTGGATCTCAACCGCGCCCAGGCAGTGGGGCATATCGGCAGCTGGCGGATCGATGTCAGGCAGAACCGGCTGCTGTGGTCGGCGGAAAATCACCGTATATTCGGCATTCCTGAAGGAACGCCAATGACCTATGAGACCTTTCTGGCCACTGTTCACCCCGATGATCGGGACTACGTGGAACAAATGTGGCAAGCCGGCATGGAAGGCAACCCCTACGACATCGAACACCGGGTGATTGTCGACGGCAAGGTGAAATGGGTACGGGAAAAGGCCGAACTGGAGTTCGACCGGAAGGGAGAACTGCTGGGCGCATTCGGCACAACGCAGGACATCACATCCCTCAAGCGGATCGAGGAGGCCCTGCGCGAAGCCGACCACCGAAAAAACGAGTTTCTGGCGATTCTGGCCCACGAGTTGCGCAATCCGTTAACACCTATCCGCAACGCCCTGGCTATCCTCAAAAGCCAGGGTTCCGCCAACACGACTGTCCGGACGGCCCAGGACCTGATCGACCGGCAGTTGCGGCACATGGTAAGGCTTATCGACGATCTGATGAACGTGAGCCGCATAACCAGTGGCAAACTGCAGCTGCACAAGGAGCGCGTCAATCTGGGCACGGTGCTTGACCAGGTTCTGGAAATAGCCCGCCCCCAGATTGAGCAGGCCGGGCTGGCATTAAGGGTAAGCCGGCCGCAGTTGCCCCTGCCTCTGGATGCCGACCCGGTGCGCCTGACACAGGTATTTCTGAATCTGCTCAACAACGCCTGCAGGTACACCGAAAAAGGCGGGGAAGTCGGGCTGACCGTTGAACGGGATGGAGCCGATGTGGTGGTAAAGGTCAAGGACACCGGTATCGGCATTCCTCCCGAATACCTGCCCCACCTGTTCGAACTCTTTTCCCAGGTACCCTCGCCCTACAGGCAATCCGAAGGTGGACTCGGCATCGGCCTTGCCCTGGCGAACACCCTGGTTGACATGCACGGAGGCAGCATCGAGGCGATCAGCGACGGCCCCGGCAAAGGCAGCGAGTTCATTGTCCGCCTGCCTGCCCTCAATGAACCCGCCGCAACCCGGTCGGGACTTCCCCAGGCCGGTGACGAACCCAGGCCGGCAGCCCTGAGGATTCTGGTGGTGGAAGACAATCTCGATGTCGCCGACTCTCTGGTGATGCTGTTGGAGTCGTGCGGCCATGTGGTGAACACTGTCGACGACGGGATCAAGGCGGTTGAAGCCGCGGAGCAGCAGCGTCCGGATGTGATCCTGCTCGATATCGGCCTGCCCAGGATGAATGGCTATGACGCCTGTCGCAATATACGGCAACAACCCTGGGGCAAGGACATCAGGATCTTTGCCCTGACCGGCATGGGACGGGACGACGACCTGGCCAAATCCAGGGAAGTCGGTTTCACGAGCCACCTGGTCAAACCATTCGACCCGGACCTGCTGCTGCGAATACTGGCGGACAGGGAAGTCACGGGGGCCTGAGCACTGGACCCTGAGTATTAGTCCCTGAGCACTGGACCCTGAGAAATAGCCCCAGAGCTATGGACTTAGCCCCGGCGGAATCGACTTGCCCGCCGGTAGCCTTGTAAACCAAGGCGTCCGATTTCGGGATCGTGCAACAGGACCAGTGTTATCGGTTCCGACCGGGCCTCAGCCGGCGGTCAGGGGCTGAATAGCATTAGCTGTTGTCTATCCCACTTTTTTAGGGTCAGGGTCAGGGACTGGCACCGGCCTCCGGCTCCCGGTCGGCTTCTTCTGAACCACTGCTGCTGGCATCTTCCCTGAATAGCGCTCTCAGTTCTTCGGCGGCTGTCATCGTCGCCCGGTCATAGGCCTCCTGGTCGTGAAGTAACGCCGCCTGTTTCAGCAGGGTCTGGTGGTCGTGGGACTTGAAGGTGGCCACCGCCTCTTTTGCCGATTTTTCCGGCAAACCGATATGCGTCAGCAGCTTTTCGGTCATGGCCAGGCTCGACATCAGGGTCTCGCGAATAACGTAATGAACCCCCAATCTGCGCAATGCCATCTCGTGGTGCCGGTTTCGCGCCCGGGCAAATATCCTGACATTGGGCCAGGTTCTGCCCACCATCTCGGCGATCTTCAGCGACACCTCAATATTGCCGATGGCCAGGATCAATGCACTGGCCTCGGCAACGTGGGCGCTATAGAGCAGGTCCAGGCGGCTGGCGTCACCGTAGTAGACCTGGTGGCCATAGCGGCGGACGAAATCCACCTGTCGCGGATTGGCCTCCAGGGCAGTAAAGGGAATGTTGCGCATGGACAGCACCCGGCCCAGGATCTGGCCGAAGCGGCCAAAGCCGGCAATGACCACCGGATGGGAACTGACATCGATTTTATCCTCAGGACGCTGGCTGACCGGCGTGCGCTTCAGGCGGTCGACCAGAGCCACCAGCAGCGGCGTGGTTGCCATGGACAGCGTCACCACCAGGACGGCCATTTCCGCAACCTGATCGGAAATGACCGCCGCTCCGGCTCCTGCCACCAGCAGCACAAAGGCGAATTCGCCCCCCTGAGACAACAACAGTGCGCCGCGCCAGGCCTCGCCCTTTTCGAGGCCATACCAGAAAGCCAGAAGTAACAGCACGGCGGCCTTGGTGAAGACCAGGGCCAGCACCAGACCGATCACGGTCAGCGGTGAGTCACCCAGCAAGGCCAGATTGGCCGACATGCCCACCGCCATGAAAAACAAACCCAGCAACAGACCCTTGAACGGCATGACATCGGTTTCCAACTGGTGCCGGTATTCAGAGTCCGCCACCATCATGCCGGCAATAAAGGCCCCCAGCCCCATGGACAGCCCGGCGCTGTTCATGGCCAGAGCGGCACCCACCACCAGCGCCAGACCGGCGGCGGCAAAGAGTTCGTGAATGCCGGTGCCGGCAATAAAGCGCAGCACCGGCCGCAAGCTGAATCGCGCCAGCACCAGCCCCGCCAGGATAATCAGCAACAACCAGGGATGCAGGCTGGCGGCCTGCCCGTCTGCCGCGGGAGTAAGGAAATTGAGCAGGGCGATGGCCGGGATTACCGCCACGTCCTGCATCAACAGGACGCCAAAGGCCGCGCGGCCATGTGGCTTGTTCAGCTTGCCCTGCTCGCCCAGAAGTTGCAGGACGAAGGCGGTACTGGACAGCGCCAGTGAGAAGCCGAGCAGCAGTGACGCCGGGACGCTGAAATGAAAGCCGAACAGCAGCACGGCGGCAATGGCCAGGGTTGTACACAGCACTTGCGCGGTGCCGAGCCCAAACACGGCCCGGCGCATCACCCACAGCCTTCTCGGCTGCAGTTCCAGACCGATGACAAAGAGCAGCAGCACCACGCCAATCTCGGCGAAATGCAGCACTTCTTCAGCCTCGCCGATAAAACCGATGCCGTAGGGGCCTATGAGCAGGCCGGCGGCCAGGTAGCCCAGCACCGACGACAGCCCGAGCCGTTTGCAGACGGGCACCGTGATGATCGCAGCGAGAAGGAAAGTGAGTGCTTCAGAAAGAAATGTCATTTGGATAGCTCGAATGATTGTCTGATTAATCCCGGTGCTATGAATCGGAAAAGGGGATGCCAGGCTTGCGACGCAGCTATAATTTTAAAATCACTGCCCGGCGGCTATTATTTCACAGGCATCTGTTGCCCGTATTGTCCGGCGGAAAATTTGGCCGTCTTTAACTGAAGACTTCAATTTAACGGCTGTAATCCCAAGTCAGCCTGCTCAACTCATATCCACTCGGGAGAACTAGGGCCTGTTCACTCTAATGGGTTTATCGTTGCTGGAGGCGATTTTTAGGCCCAACTAGGCAGAAGGAGCGTGGTGTAGTGACTCTACACGAGCGAGAGCCTGCCCCGCGAGCGTAGCGAGTGCTTTGGGTACTGATAACGAAGTGGGGCCTAAAAATAACCCCAGCCCCATTTTTTTCAAAAAAAGGGGTTGAGGCTAAAATCCACCACTCGGCGTTGCTCGTCGCTCATTTGGAATAACCAAACCACGCTCCTCGCGCCTGGATTGGTGAATTTTTAGACTCAACAACGGCAATCCAATTAATGGGAACAGGCCCTCACATGAAAATAACCAGGCACGGACTATCCATCGGCACGGAACGGGTTGGCAACCAGATTTTTCTTACCCTGAAAGCCGTGGGCAAACTCAGTCACGAGGATTACCAGACCATAACGCCCATGATCGATGCGGCCCTGGGAGCCGTTAAAGAACCCAGGGCCAGGTTTCTTGTCGATGGCACAGAATGGGAAGGCTGGGAACTCAGGGCCGCCTGGGATGATTTCAGAATCGGCCTCAAACACGGCAATGAATTCGAAAAAATCGCCATCTATGGCAACCGGCACTGGCAGGAAATCGCCGCCAAAATCGGCAGCTGGTTCATGTCGGGCGAAATCCGGTACTTCGACAGCCGTGACGACGCCCTGGCCTGGCTATTGAATTGACCGTCAAACTCCGTTGCTCGACACAGCCGCCGTCCGGCACCAACATGACCTGAATCAAGCCAAGAGGATTCTCATTGCATCAAACCCGGGAAATCCCTTTCGTCACTTGATCTGGTCCCAACCCCCAACTATAAAAAGCCGGTGGCAATCAATAATCCGGTGCGAGCGAAAGCAATGGTCATGACAGATACAAGGCTGAGGACGGCACTGATGCTGTCGGTGCCGGTATTGCTGTCGGTCATAGGCCTATCCAGGGCCGCCGACCCCGCCACAGATGCTGACGAGGGGGCCGGCTATGTCCAGGGTGGGGCGCAGACCTGCCTCCTGTGCCACAAGGACCAGCACGCCCTCGGCATTCTGCAAACACCACATTTCACTTCCGGCGACCCCCGCTCACCCGGCGAGCAGCACGCCTGCCAGTCCTGTCACGGGCCGGCCAGTGCCCACGTGGCCAATCCCCTGCAGGTTAAGCCCCTGGTATTCGGCACACAGAGCACAACACCGGTTGACCAGCAGAATACCGTCTGCCTCGGTTGCCACGAGTCCGGCGAGCGCAACGACTGGCACGCCAGCAGCCATGCCGGCGCCGGGCTGGCCTGCACCTCGTGCCACGACATTCACGATCCCCACCAGGCGGTGCTCAGCCGGGCGACCCAGGCGGGTGTCTGTTTTGACTGCCACCTGGACAAACGCCAGGCGTTTCGACGCCGTTCCCACCACCCTCTGGAGGAAGGTCTGGTCAGCTGCCCCGACTGCCACAATCCCCACGGCGGTTTTGGCCAGTTAAGGGCTGACGCCATCAACGATACCTGTTTCCTCTGCCATGCCGAAAAGCGGGGACCTTTCCTGTGGGAACATCCGCCGGTGGCTGACAGCTGCACCAACTGTCACGACCCCCACGGTTCGGTGCAGCCGACCCTGCTGCAGCAGCGGCCGCCGTTTCTGTGCCAGCAATGTCACAGCAATAACTACCACCCGGGAACCCTGTACAGCGGCACCGGGTTGCCGGACGCCGTGCCGGCCAACAAGTTACTGGCCGGCGGCTGTATCAACTGCCACAGCCAGGTGCACGGCTCCAACCACCCGTCCGGGAATTTCCTGACCCGCTAGCGGAGACCGAGACTATGAACCGGCACCTGGCACTCATCCTGTTTCCCCTGGTTTACTGGCAACCGGCCAGCGCCGATCCCCAGGCGCCCTTTCTGAATGACAAGTACGCCACGCTTGCAACAACGGATACGGCACCGGATATGTCCATGGAAAGTGCCCCTGTCAGCCATTTCACTGCCGGCATCATCGTCAACGACCGCAACAGCGCCAAGCTCGGCGAGTACACCGGTCTGCGTCGGGACGACGTCTATGGCCTGGCGGCATTTTTCACCGAGAGCAACCTGACCGACAGCGACATCAGCTACCGGCTGCAGGGGGAGGACCTGGGACTGGACTCCCGCCAGATTCTCGGTCATCTGGGATTTGCCGGCGGCGTCCGTGTCAACTTCAGTTACCGGGAACTGCCCCACTACCGGTATGACGACGCGGCCTCGCCATTTCAGCAGATCGCTCCCAATCGCTGGGTGCTGCCGAACAACTGGGTCGGCGCCGGCACAGTGTCCGGGCTGACGGCACTGGATGCCTCACTGCAAACACAGGATACCGGCACCAAACGGGAGCGTCTGGACCTGGACCTGCTCTGGCCACTGAACCGGCACTTGAGCCTGGCGGCCGACTACCGCCTGGAAAACAAGGAGGGCACCCGCCTGACCGGCCTGGTGTTTGGTGTCGGCGGCACCCAGATGGCGGTGACCGTGCCCGGCGAGATCGACCGGCAGACCGGTGACCTGGGCCTGACCCTGACCTATACCGGGATGCGCGGCAGTTTCACCGGCGGCTACCGTTACAGCCACCTGGACGAGCAGAGTGATCCCCTGACGGTACAAAACCCCTACAGCCTGGCGGTCTTCGCCGATGCCGCCAATTACCCCGACGGCTTCGGGCGCATCGCGCCGCCACCGGACAACCGCGCCCATACCCTGTTTGCCAGGACGGTCTGGCGTATCGGTCACAGCACCCGCCTGAGCCTGGACCTGCAGCGGGCACGATACACCCAGGATGATTCATTCCTGCCCTATACGGTCAACAGTGGCCTGGAGGCTCCCCTGGCCCTGCCGGCCACGAGCCTCGACGGAGAAATGATTGTTACCGGAGCCGGCTTTGCCCTGAGCCTGCGACCGACACCCCGCAGCGATCTGACCCTGCGCTATCGCTACCATGACCGGGACAACCGCACCGATCGCCTGTTGTGGGCACCGGTGCTCAACGACGTCGTCGACCAGGGCGAGGACCCAGCTGCCGGCGATATTTTCCTCAACCGCCCACTCGGCAGCACCAGCCGCAAACTGGAACTCGACGGTGGCTACCGCCTGTCCGGGGGCTGGAAATTGTCGGCGGGCCTGGAACAGGAAAAGGTACAGCGGCAATTTCTGCCGGTGGCCGAGACCAACGAACGGGGTGGGCATCTGAAACTGCAATACCGGGCCGGCGCGGCCCTGAACGGCTGGCTCAAGTGGCGTCGGACCCACCGGGATGGCGACGACTATATTCACAATGCCGGCTATCTGGCAGGCTTTCCCCAGGCGTTTATCGACGCCATGGGCACCGGCGTCTTTGTCAACGACCCGGCCATGCGCCAGTACTTCATCGCCAATCGCGAGCGCGACCAGCAGGATCTGCTGCTGAACTGGACGGTCTCCGCGGCCACCACGGTATCGTTGAAGCTGGGACGCAGGCTCGACAGCTACGATGAGGGGTATTCCGGACTGTCAAGGCTGCGGGGGCGCAATGCCAACCTGGATCTGGGCTATAACCCGGCGCCGGAACTGGGGCTGTTTGCCTATCTCGGCCGTGCCTGGCAGGAGGGTCGACA
>QJWQ01000176.1 GCA_003235325.1 Gammaproteobacteria bacterium
GCTTTGTTTTTCCGTCGGGTTGCCAGGACATTTTCGCCGGGATAAAAAACGCTTTGACCTGCAAAAACAGCGGAGCTTTTCAGGTCTGAGATGATTCCATCCGCCGTTTTATCAAACCAATCGGTAAGCTCCAGTCTCTCCGGATCAAAGCATAAAAATACCTGCGAAAGCCCCGTCTCGTGTCCTGATGAAATAACCTCGCGGGTACTCTCCCCTCCTGAAAGCATGGAGGCCAACATATCCAACACCAATGCCAGTCCTGCGCCTTTCCACATTCCGGCTGGCAACGCCAGATTGTTTTCAAGGACAATTTCAGGTTGATCCGTAAGCTTTCCATCCTGGTCAAATCCAGCGGAAAATGGCGCTCGCTGGCCCCGCTGGGCATACAGTGACAGCCTGCCATTAGCGAACTGGGACATGGCCATATCCAGGACAACGGGACCGGATTTTCTCGGAATCCCTACGACCAGGGGATTATTTCCAAGCTTTGGTTCACTTCCACCCCAGGCTGGCATATTGGCTTTGGTATTGGTAAAGCAAATGCCAATCTTGCCTTTGTCTACAGCCAGCCAGCCATAACTCCCTCCCCGCATCCAGTGGTTGGTATTGCGAAGTGCGACACAGCCAATGCCAAACTGGTCCGACAGTTCAATAGCCCGCCGCATGGAGAAGGCAGCATTCAGATTTCCTGCGCCCAGCTGTCCGTTCCAGCGTTCAAAGACGCCGAGACTACTTTCAATTTCGGGATTTTTTGAAGGATTAACGTATCCCTTTTTGACAAAATCCAAAAATAAAAGAAAGCGATTGATGCCGTGAGACCGGACACCATCCAGGTCGGTATTGGCAAAAAGTAATGCGCATTCCTTTGCTCGACTTTTATCAAAGCCATTATTGAGCAAAACCTTTTCGATGGTTCCTGCCAATTCGTCTAAGGGGATAAGAATGTCATTCATGGCTGATATTGGATCGTCGGGTTATAGCGGGAACAATTAAAAAATAATTGCCAATAAAAAACTATGGCTGGGCCAGAGTCTCCAATCGCCATTATTACTCCTTTGATAACGCCCCTGGCATTCTGTTTCTCGCCGGTCGGCCCGTTCTTGCGGAAGTAATCCGTGGCACCGAACCGCCGCCTCAAAGAGGGCTGACGTTGAACCCTTGATCCGGAACGGACAGACGAATTATTGCGGACAGGAGTCATCTGATCGTCCGGTGCTACCTGTCAGTGACCCGCAATCGAGCCGCTCCCATGACCATTGAAGCAACCTGCTCGCCAGGGCCTGTTGACACTATTAACCAGGCAATTAAATAGGCTTCCTGCCGATTTAGTTGCGCGCCCTTAAAATACTGACGGAACTGTGCGACTTTCTTTTATTTAAGAATCCCTTGTATTTTAAGGGCTTGCATTGGCCTACGGCCAATAGCGGCACGTCAATGTGCCGCATTAACCCTGCATGTAAAGCTTGCCGGGTTAATAATAAGCCGCCATCAGCGACAGGCTCTTGACCTGGGCCCAGACGGTGGCGCCGGCGACCAGCCCCAGGCGATCCCGGGATTTGCGGGTAATGCGCGCCAGCAGGAACTGGTCGCCGATGGCAAGGCGCACCAGGACGCTGAAGGCATCGATTTCCTCCAGGGTGTCGACACTGGCCGGCAGGATATTGAGGATGCTGCTGTCCCCGGCCTTGTCCAGGGCCAGGCTGACGTCCCGGGCGTGAACCAGCAACCGGTGGCGGCTGCCGACATCTGCCGACATCCCCTGAACACTGAGGGTAACCCCTGGCGCGACACTGAGGTCGGTGAGGCCGTAGTCCGGTTCGTGGCCACTGACCTGCCCGTCGAGGATGCTGGCGGTATTGTCCTGCCGGGCAATGGCCAGGTCGACCCGACAGAGCACCTGGGCCAGGGGACCGTCCGCAAGGATCGAACCGGCCCGCATTACCAGCAGGCCATCCGCAAGACGGACAACTTCCTCCAACTGGTGGCTGACATAGAGCACCGGCACCTGAATCTGCGCCACCAACGGTTGCAGCATGGCCAGGATTTCGCCACTGGCGACGCTGTCGAGACCGGTCAGGGGCTCGTCCAGCAACAGCAGGTCCGGACCATTGACCAGCACCCGGGCGATGGCCACCCGCCGCCGCTCGCCGCCGGAGAGACTGGCCGGCGAGCGCCGCAACAGGCTGCCCAGGCCGCAGCCGTCCACAGCCTGGTCAATATTGATACCCCGACCGGGCAGGGCCCGGTCCCGGGCAAAGGCCAGGTTGGCGGCCACGTCCAGGTGGGGAAACAGCCGGTCGTCCTGAAAAACATAGCCGATACGCCGGGGCCACTGGCGGTCGCTATTGGCGTCAAAACTCACTCGGGCATCCGGTTCCAGCCCCGCCAGGCAGCGCAACAGGCTGGTCTTGCCGCAGCCCGAGGGCCCGTAGAGGGCGGTGACCCCGGTGCCCGGCAGGTTGAAGCTGGCCTCCAGGCGAAATCCTCCCCGGGCAATGTCGCCACGGTCCAGAATCACCGAGCAGATCACGGGGTGATCAGCTCCCGGTGCGGGCGCCGCTGGCGATAGACCAGCAGCAACAGGGCGAGGGAACTGACCAGCAACAGGGCGGCAATCCGGTGGGCCTCGCCATAGGCCAGCATCTCCACCCGGTCATAGAGGGCAATGGACAGCACCCGGGTTTCGCCGGGGATATTGCCGCCGATCATCAGCACCACGCCGAATTCCCCCAGGGTGTGGGCGAATCCCAGCACCGCGGCGGTGGTAAAGGCCGGACCGCACAGGGGCACGGCCACGTGGAGAAAGCGATCCAGGGGACCGGCCCCGAGCAACCGGGCCGCTTCCAGCAGCCGCCGGTCCAGGGCGCGAAAGCCACTGGCCAGGGGTTGCACCACGAACGGCAGGGAATAGATTACCGAGCCCAGCACCAGGCCGGAAAAGCTGAAGGCAACACTGGTGCCGGTCAGCCGCTGCCAGGCACCCCCCAGCAGGGAATCCGGGGCAAAGGCCACCAGCAAATAAAAACCGATCACCGTCGGCGGCAACACCAGGGGCAACGCCACCAGGGCTTCCACCAGTGTGGCCAGCCGGCCCCGGGAACGGGCCAGCCACCAGGCCAGGGGCGTGCCCAGCAAAAGCAGCAGCAAGGTGGTCACCGCTGACAGCTTGAGACTGAGCAACAGGGCCTGACTGGTGGCAAGACTCAGCATCAGGGGCTTTCGGGCATCTCGGCAACCGGCAGATAGCCGGCCGCACTCAGGATAGCGCGACCTTGCCGGCTGTCCACAAAGTCGACAAAGCCCGTGGCCGAACCGGGTTGCGGGCTGCTGGACAGCACCACCAGTTGCTGCATGATGGGCCGGTCCAGGTAGCCGGTGGCCTCCCAGACCCGTTGACTCTGAGCTTGCTGGTCTTGGCTCCGATCCGGAGGAGCCACGGCCTGGGCGCCGGAAACAATGGCAAAATCGGCATGGCCGGTGTGGTAGAACTGGTAGGCCTGGGCGGCATTGTTGCCATAGACCAGGCGATCCCTGAGGCCCTGGATCAGGCCCCGACCAACCAGGAAGTCCAGCGCCGCCCGACCGTAGGGGGCGATTTCCGGGTTGGCGATGGCGATGCGCCGGGCAGCCATGAGTCGCCGGGCCATGGCCTCGACATCGAGCCCGGCACAGGGGCTGTCACAGAGCACCACCAGTCGGCCAATGGCGTAGGTGGTTAGCGTCGGTTCCAGGCCCAGACCGGCCGCCGCCAGAGCCACGGGGTAGTCGGCGTCGGCGGCCATGAACAGATCAAAGGGGGCGCCCGCACGAATCTGGGCGTAAAGCACGCCGGAGGCGCCGCTGCTGATGGTCACCGGTTGCCCGGCCATGGCGGTATAGGCCGAGGCCAATTGCTCGGCCACGGCGCGGACACTGCTGGCCACCGCCAGGCGCAGAGGCGCCGCTGGCGGTGCCCCGGCCGGGGCCGGCAGCGCCGGCCAGGTTGTCAGTAGCGTCAGAATCAGAATGACCAGCCGAACTGCCGGGCGCTGTCGACACCGGTGAAGCACGGGCTCAGCCGCCGGTGGCGTTCATAAAGCGGACGATCCGCTGTTCCGAGGGATCAAAGTAGTGGCGCTCCGGCTTGATCCTTATGGCCTCGACAATGGCCGCCTGCAGTCGCCGGCTGTCACCGGGATGCGAGCGCACCACCTGGCGCAGGTCCGCGGCATGGTCGTTGCCGAGGCACAACAGCAACCGGCCCTCGGCAGTGAGCCGAACCCGGTTGCAATCGCCGCAGAAATTATTCGAATGGGGCGAGATAAAACCGACCCGGGTGGCGGTGTCCTCGACCCGCCAGTAACGGGCCGGACCGCCGGTGCTGTCGTCACTGGCCAGCAGCCGGAACCGCTGTGCCAGCTGTTGCCGGACCTGGACATTGCTGACCAGGGTTTGAACCCGGTCGTGGGACGTCACCGCCCCCAGGGGCATTTCCTCGATAAAGGCGATATCCAGGCCGTTATCCACGGCGAACTGCACCAGGTCACCGGTCTCGTCGTCGTTGAAGCCCTTCATCACCACGCAGTTGAGCTTGACCGCCCTGAAACCGGCCCGGCGGGCGGCATCAATGCCCTTCAGCACTTGCGGCAACTCGCCGAAACGGGTCAGGCTGGCAAAGCGGTCCGGGCGCAGGCTGTCGATACTGATATTGAGCCGGGATACCCCGGCGGCCGCCAGGGCATCGGCGTGGGTTTCCAGCAGCACGCCGTTGGTCGTCATCACCAGCTCATCGAGGCCAGCCAGAGCCGAAAGCCGGGTCGCCAGGTGCAGGACATTGTTGCGCACCAGGGGCTCGCCGCCGGTGAGGCGAATCTTGTTGACGCCCAGGGCGACAAAAGCGGCGGCGATCTGTTCCATTTCCTCCAGGGTCAGCACCTGCGCCCGGGGCAGAAAGGTCATGTCCTCCGCCATGCAGTAGACACAGCGCAGGTTACAGCGATCGGTCACCGACAACCGGAGATAGGTGACCCGGCGACCAAAAGGGTCCACCAGCGAAGGTTTTGGCGCTTGCAAGACTGTCATCCAGAACCGCTACCAAAGGAGTAATGATTAATGGGCCACTATACTATTGACCCGGCCGGTTTGCATTCCGGTGGCCATCCCTTAAGATGGCTTTTCTATTCAACTCCCTCAATTGCCGGTAACCGACTGTGCCCGACCTGTCCCATATCAACCCTCGCGGCGAGGCCCGCATGGTGGATGTCTCGGCCAAGGCCGACAGCCATCGCGTCGCGGTTGCCGGCGCCCGGGTGCGCATGGCAACCGTGACGTTTGACAAGATGATGGCCGGCAACTTGGCCAAGGGCGACGTTTTTGCCACCGCCCGCATTGCCGGTATTCAGGCCGCCAAGCAGTGCGCTCAACTGATCCCCCTGTGCCATCCCCTGCCCCTGACCCTGGTGGATATCGACTTCCATCCGGATGCGGCCAGTCACTGCCTCGGCATTGTCGCCACCTGCAAGACCGCCGGCAAGACCGGGGTCGAAATGGAGGCCCTGACTGCCGCTTCGGTGGCGGCGCTGACGGTGTACGACATGTGCAAGGCGGTGGAAAAAGGGATTGTCATCGAGGCCATTCAGTTGCTGGAGAAAGCCGGCGGCAAATCCGGCCACTGGCAGGCCCCGGCGGGTAGCGAATTCATCCAGGGGCCACCAGCGAAAGACACGCCGTGACGAGAGCACACCGTAACGCCCACCATAAAACGCACTTCATAAAGAGTACCGCCCGTGATTAGAGTCCTGTTTTTTGGCGCCCTGGCGGATATCGCCGGCCGCGAGCAGCTTGATCTGACCTGGCAGCCGTCCCTGGACAGTCCGGCGGCGATACGCCTGGCTCTGGCCGCCTCGGCACCGGCCCTGGAGCGGGCGCTGCAGCAACCGCAGGTGCTGGTGGCCCGCAACCTGGACCAGGCCGGGTGGGATACCCCGGTCGCCGATGGCGACGAGATCGCCTTTATGCCCCCTGTCACCGGTGGCTGACCTGATCCGGATTCAGCAACAGGATTTCGATCTGGCGCGGGAATACCAGGCCCTGCGCCGGGATTCCGCAGCCGGCGCAACTGCTGACACCGGCATCGGCGCCATTGTCACCTTTACCGGCCTGGTTCGGGACTTTCTCAATGTCGCTACCGAAGCCCTCGACACCGCCGCCACCCTTGACGCAGATGCCGGCACCGGCTCTGATCGCGGCGCGACATCGCCCGCGCCCGGCCTCTACCTGCAGCATTACCCGGGCATGACCGAGCGCTCCCTGACCGCCATCGTCGATGAGGCCCGCCGGCGCTGGCGACTGAACCGGGTGCGGGTCATTCACCGGGTCGGTCAACTGGCGCCGGGGGACCAGATCGTCTTTGTCGGGGTCGCCGCCGCCCACCGGGGAGAGGCTTTTGCCGCCTGCGAATTCATCATGGACTATCTGAAAATCCGGGCCATGTTCTGGAAAAAAGAGTCAGGGCCTCGGGGCAGTCGCTGGGTCGAGTCCCGGGACAGCGACCAGGCCGCCGCGAGCCGCTGGCAGTCTGATGACCGCGATTGATTGCCGGCAAGGCGTCACCGGCGTCATCCTCGCCGGCGGTCAAAGCCGGCGCATGGGCGGCGTCGACAAGAGCTTGTGCCTGCTTCGAGGCCGGCCCCTGCTGCAATGGCTGGTCGACCTGGCCAGCCCCCAGGTACAGCAACTGGTGATCAACGCCCCCGTCTCCGAACAACTGGCGGCCTTCAACCTGCCGCTGGTACCGGACCTGCACCCCGGTTACCGGGGGCCACTGATGGGTCTGTACAGCGCCATGGCCTGGTGTGCCGGGCGCTCTGTCGGCAACGCTTCCCATAAAGCCAATAACGCCTGCCAGTGGCTGGCGGTTTTTGCCTGCGACACACCGTTTTTACCCGGCGATCTGGTCGCCCGCCTGCGGGCCGCCGCCGAGGCAAAAGCGGTGCCGATCGCCGTTGCCGTGACCGACGGCCAGGTGCAGCCCACCGCCTCCCTCTGGCGAACAAACCTGCTGCCGGAGCTGGCCCGGGCCATTAACGGCGAAAAACTCGCGGGCTTTCAGCAGTTTCTGCGGGGCCGGCGCTGGGCCCGGGTCGACTGGACCGGGGACCAGGCGCAACGGTTTGCCAGTATCAACAGCCCGGAGGACCTGGCCCGGGCGGAAGCCTGCCTGGATCAGGGGGAAATGGTAGCCATGACGCAAGCGGAGAAGTCCGGCCGATGCTGAGCGGCAAGCAGTTCCAGCGCTACAGCCGGCAGTTGATGCTGGAGGATGTCGGCGAGTCCGGTCAGGAAAAACTGTCGCAAGCCTCGATCCTGATCGTCGGCCTCGGTGGCCTCGGCAGCCCGGCCGCCATGTACCTGGCGGCGGCCGGTGTCGGCCGCCTGCTGCTGGCGGACCCGGACCGGCTCGATCTGACCAACCTGCAGCGCCAGGTGCTGTACCAAACGGCGGATATCGGCGGCGGCAAGGCGGCTCTGGCGGCGACGGCGCTGGCAGCCCTGAATCCGGAAATCCGGCTGGAGGCCATCGACTCGGCCATGGACCGGGAAACCCTGGACCAGCACCTGCCCGGTGTGGACCTGGTCCTGGACTGCACCGATAACGGCCAAAGCCGCCAGGACATCAACCGCGCCTGCTTTGCCCACCGGTTGCCACTGCTCAGCGCCGCCGCCCTGGGCTGGGAGGGCCAGCTGGCTGGCTTTGATTTTCGCGCCGGCGCCGGCCCCTGTTACAGTTGCCTGATAGCGGAGGGTTCACCGGAACCCGTCGCCAGCTGTGCCACTACCGGTGTCATCGGCCCGGTACTGGGCATCATGGGCAGTATGCAGGCGGTGGAAGCCGTACGCTTACTGGTCAGCGGCAGTTGCAGTGTCTTTGGCCAGTTGCGGCGCTACGACGGCAAGCGCGGTAGCTGGTTCAGGGTCGGCCTGGTGCGGCAGCCATCCTGCCCGGTTTGCGGCAACCCCCGAGTGGAAACCTGACAGGTGGAAAGGCCACAGGCGGGGATTCAGCGTAAAAACGGGGCGAGTCCGGTAACGATCAGGGTAACCTTTCTGGCATACGGTCGGGAATCGTCCCGGTATCAGATCTCAATATCAGCCACCGGGACCTTCGGGACCGGACTCGCCGGTCGGCCCCGATCCAGAGC